>NZ_CP016201.1:2876589-2886041 GCF_001683335.1 Selenomonas sp. oral taxon 126 | reverse complement strand
AGGAGATGAAGACGGCGCTCCTTCTCAGCATCATCATGCCTGCGCTCGGCGGTGTGCTGATCAAGGGGGAGAAGGGTACGGCAAAATCCACCGCCGTGCGTGCCGCTGCGGCGCTCCTGCCCAATCTTCACGCAGTGCGGGGCTGTGCCTGTCACTGCGATCCATCCGTCCCCGAGCTCTACTGCGATGCCTGTTGCAGGCGTGCGGCGGAGGGATCGATCACCGCAGAGGAGATGCCGATGCGCGTGGTGGAGCTGCCCGTCAGCGCGACCGAGGATCGCGTGGTCGGTACGCTCGACATGGAGGCGGCGATTCAGCACGGGCGCAAGGAGTTCGAGCCGGGCATTCTGGCGGCGGCGAACCGCAATATCCTCTATGTGGATGAGATCAATCTGCTCGAGGATCACATTGTGGACATTCTCCTCGACTCTGCAGCAATGGGCGTGAATACCGTCGAGCGCGAGGGGATTTCCTATGCGCATCCCGCGCGCTTCGTGCTCGTCGGGACGATGAATCCCGAGGAGGGGGACATCCGCCCGCAGCTGCTTGACCGCTTTGCGCTCTCGGTCACGGTTGCGGGGGAGGCTGCCCCTGAGACCCGCGTCGAGGTCATCCGTCGGCGAATCGCCTACGAGCACGATCCCGATTCCTTTGCCGCTGCCTACGCAGGTGCGCAGGAGAGGCTGCGCGCGCAGATTATCGAAGCGCGCGACCGTATCACCTCTGTGGAGGTGCCGGATGCTGCGCTTGATCTGGCGGCGCAGGTTTCGCTCGCGCTTGGCGTCGACGGGCACCGCGCCGACATCACGCTCATCAAGGCGGGGATTGCACACGCCGCGCTCGTGGGGCGCACGACGGTCACAGCCGAGGATTTGCAGCGCGTGAGCCGCCTCGTCCTCGCGCACCGGCTGCGCCGCCGTCCCTTCGAGGAGGGCGCAGCCGATTGGAGCGCCGTGGATGCGATTCTGGGAGGTTCTGCATGAGTGTCTGCGCGGAGGAAAAATCTTGCATACGACGCATTTCCCGCTGACTGCCATTGTCGGGCAGGAGTCTGTGAAACGTGCGCTCATGGCGGCGCTCGTCAATCCTCGCGCGGGCGGTCTCCTGATCTCGGGCACGCGCGGCACGGCAAAGTCCGTGCTCGTCCGTGCGGCGGCACCCTTTACGCCGACGGGGCGCATTGCGGAGCTCCCGCTCGGCGCGTCCGAGGATATGCTCTTCGGCACGATCGATGTGGAGGCGGCTCTGCAGCACGGTGCGCGCCGTCTGCGCCGTGGGATTTTGCACCGTGCCCGCAATACTGTGCTCTACATGGACGAGGTCAATCTCCTGCGCGAGGATCTGCTTGCCGCCGTACTCCGCTGTGCGGCGGACGGTCTGCTGCGCCTCGAGCGCGACGGGCTTTCGTGTGCCGAGGCCGTTTCCTATACGCCGATCGGCACGATGGATCCCGCAGAGGGGACGCTTCGCCCCGCACTCTTGGATTCCTTCGGCATGTTTGTGGCGATGGACGAGGAGCAGGATGTAGCCCTGCGGCGCGAGATCGTGGCGCGCGTTCTTGCTTATGAGCGTGACCCGCTGGCATTCTGTGCCTCCTATGCGGCGCAGGAGGCGGTACTTTTGGAGCAGATTCGCGGTGCTCGTAGGCTCCTGCCGTCGGTTGAGTCGCCGTCTGCGATCCTGCACTTTGCGGCGGCATGTGTCCTGCGTGCGCGCTGCGCGGGCAATCATGCGGAGATTTATTTGATTGAGGCGGCACGTGCCCTTGCGGCGCTTGCAGGACGGGACTATGTACTGCCTGCAGACGTGGAGGAGGCGGCGACGTTTGTACTCGTGCACCGCATGAGCCGCCCGCGTGAGGAGGAGCAGCCGCGCGTACCGCAGGAAAATCCTCCGCCGCAGGAAAATCGTGAGAGCGATGATCTGCCCGATGTCCCCGCGCCCTCCTCGTCGGAGGACGGAAGCGGAGCGGAGGCGTCGGAGACGCAGCAGGAGGGGGAGGACGCGGGTGCGTCCTCCGAGGAGATGCCGAGCGCCGATGATGAGCGTGTCGCTGCGCCGCTTGAAAATGTCATGGCGCGCCTCTCGCTCCTCCATATGAAGATGCGCGCGCAGGGCGGCAAGAGCGGCAGACGGGATATTGTGCAGATGCGCACGGCGGGCGGCCGCTGTCTGCGCACGGAGCTGCCGCATGGCGACGCTCGTCCTGACCTCGCCCTCGCGGCAACCCTGCGCGCAGCTGCGCCGTATCAGCGCCGCCGCAGGGGAGCACAGGCGGTCGTGATCCGCGCGGAGGATGTGCGCGTCTGGGTGCGTGCGCAGCGCTCGGCGGCAAACATCCTCTTCCTCGTCGATGCCAGCGGCTCGATGGGGGCACGCGAGCGCATGCGCACGGTCAAGGGCGCAATCCTCGCCCTCCTGCACGAGGCGTATCAAAAGCGCGACCGCGTGGGGCTCATCGCCTTTCGACGTGAGCGTGCGGAGACGCTTCTCCCGATGACGCGCAGCGTGGAACTTGCAGAGAAGCAGCTGCGCGACCTGCCGACGGGTGGGCGCACGCCGCTCGCCGAGGGGCTTGCCCATGCATGGAAGACCGTGCGCGAGCTCGAGCACAGAGGTGCGGAGAAGACGGTGCTCATCCTGATTACGGACGGGCGAACCAATGTCGCACGTGATGGAGATGACGGCGTGCAGCGCGCGCTGCGTGCGGCGGAGGAGATCGCGGGGACGGATGCGCTCATGCTCGTGCTCGACACGGAGCGCGCCGTGCCGCGCGTCGGCATTGCACCCGAGATTGCGCGGCGCATGGGGGCGCAGTACTACACATTGGATCGGCTTTCCGAGGAGGGGGTATTGGAGATTGTGCAGCGATTCCGCAGCGGACAGGAACGGTAGGAGGCAGAAAGACGGATGGAACTCGCAAAACTGACGACGGGAGACAGGCTCTACCGCTATGACAAGAGCCTCGTACTGCTCTTTGACGGCGCGCGCAAGGTACTCAGCACCTCCCTTTATGGAGGCGGCTATCATGAGGACTACCAGGCTGTGTTCAACCGTGATATGACGCAGGGCGCGGGCATGCCGTGTGAGATGTTTGCGCCGAACTATGTGGACAGTATGCGCATTGTGGCAGAGCGGCTCGGCATTGATCCGGATGCGGCGACAGGGATGGGCACTGCCGCGCATATGGAAAATGCTGCCATCAATGTCCGCAGCTATCGGGAACTGACCGTGACTGCCATCGTGACGGGCGGGGTCGAGACGAACGGCGGACGCATCGGCGATCCTGCCTCGTACTATAAGACGGTGGAGAAGAAATGCGGTACGATCAACATCATGCTCGTCATCGATGCGGATCTTCCGCCCGGCATACTCGCCCGCGCACTCGTGACCTGCACCGAGGCAAAGACGGCGGCGCTGCAGGAACTCATGGCAGACAGCCGCTATTCCTGCGGCCTTGCAACGGGCTCCGGCACGGATCAGACCATTGTTGTGGCGAACAGCGAATCACCGCTGTATTTTGAGGGGGCGGGCAAGCACTCCAAACTCGGCGAACTCATCGGGCAGACGGTGATGACAGCGGTCAAGGAGGCGCTTGCACGTCAGTCGGGGCTCACACCTGCGCGCCAGCACGATCTCCTGCGCCGTCTGCGCCGCTTTGGCGTTACGGCGGACGGACTATGGGAGAGCTACAGGCGGGATGCGGAGATGCCGACCCTGCACAAAGCGCAGTTCGTTACAGCGTTGGGGGAGATCGTTCAGCGTCCGGGCGTATTTACGGCCGGCGTACTCTTCATCCATCTTTACGATGAATATCTGTGGGGGCTGCTTGAGCAGGAGGAGACGTGGGCAGCGGCAGAAAAGCTGCTCGCCGAAATATCTGCCTGTCTGGGTATGGATCCGGAGGATCATGTTGTGATGGCAGAGGAATATATGCAGGCGATGGCTTTGCTTTTCATTCGGGCAGTCTGTATGGAATGTGGAGAGAAAACGAAAGGCGACGCGCAATGAAGATTGCAGTTTATACGAATATCCTGCGCGTCCGCGTGCTCGCGCACCACTGTGCGGAGGAGCTGAAAAGCCCCGCTGTGCGCGTGTGCCCGGCAGATGGAATGGATGACTGGGCGCAGGTGCGCGCGGAGGCAGATCTCCATCTCTTCCTCTGGATGGGGACGGGGCTGGACAATGTCTTTTTGCAGAATGCGGTACGCGCTCTGCAAAAGAGCCGTACGCCATATCTGATCGTCGTGGACAATGCCGAGCATGACAAGGTGAGCTGCGGCTTCTCCGAGGAGCAGATTCAGACGGCGTGGGCGTATTTTCGCTATGACGGCGAGGAGAACATGCGGAATCTCTTCCTCTGGCTCGGTGCCTCGTTTGGCAGACTCTCCGTGCAGGCGGAGCCGCCTGTGCCGCTCGCGTGGAACGGCATCTATCATCCGGACTGGATGGGTGACCCCGAGGATGCGGCGGGCTACCTCGCCGCACACTGCAATGCGGAGCGCCCGACCGTCGGCGTGATCTTCTACCGATCGGAGTGGATTACGGGGGATTTCACCTATCATGCGGCGCTCGTCCGCGCCATCGAAGCGGCGGGGATGAATGCGATCGCCGTCTTCTCGAACTCGTATCGGGACGAGCACGTGGAGTCTCCGACGCTGATGGAGGCAATCGAGAAATATTTCTGCCCACGCGGGCAATGCATTGTCGACGTGATCGTCAGCACGATGAAGTTCTCGATCAAGGCGGGCGGCACGCGCATCGAGGATCTCTATGCGCTCAGCGTCCCCATCCTCGAGGCGTATACGGTACTCGCGCCGAAGGAGGAGTGGGAGCGCTCTCCCGCAGGGCTCGACCCGATGGAGGTCTCGATGAGCGTCGCGATGCCCGAGTTCGACGGCGTGATTCACGCTGTCCCGATTGCGGCAAAGGTGCGCGACGAGAGCGGAGAGGTCTGCTATGCGGCACTCGAGGAGCGCATGGCACGGATTGCGGCAAAGGCGCGGAAATGGGCGGCACTGCGCCGCAAATCGAATGCGGAGAAGAAAATCGCCGTTGTCTTTCACAACTATCCGCCGACGAATGCAAATATCGGCAGCGCGGCGGGGCTGGACTCGCCCGAGAGCGTGCTCTGTCTGCTGACGGCGATGCGCGCGGCGGGCTATGTGATCGACAAGATTCCAGAGAGCAGCAAGGCATTTATGAAGCTGCTGACGGATCACGCGACGAACGACCGCCGCTTTATGAGCGCGGAGCAGGCGCGCGATGCCGACGGACATCTCACGGCAGAGCAGTACCGCTCCTTTTTCAAGGAACTGCCCGAGCAGGTGCGCGCGCAGCTCGAAAAGGACTGGGGAGATGCGCCCGGCGATGTGTTCAGCTATGACGGGACGCTCTTCATCCCCGGCACGCTGAACGGCAATCTCTTCATCACGGTGCAGCCGCCGCGCGGCTTCGGCGAGGATCCTGGCAAGCTCCTGCACGCGCCCGACGCCGCCCCCACGCATCACTACGTTGGATACTATCACTGGCTGCGCGACATCTGGCGGGCGGACGCCGTGATTCACGTCGGGACGCACGGCTCTCTCGAGTGGCTGCCGGGCAAGGGCACGGCCCTCTCGAATGAGTGCTATCCCGATGTGTCGCTCGGCGATCTGCCCGACATCTATCCCTACTGGATCACGATTGTCGGGGAGGGGATTCAGGCAAAGCGGCGCGGGGCGGCGTGCCTCATCAGTCACCTCTCCCCGCCGATGGAGCTCGCGGGCGGCTTTGAGGAGCTTGGGGAGCTCGAGCAGGCGCTCGATGAATACGTCCACTTCTGCGCGTCGCAGCCCGACAATATCGAGGCGGCAGAGACACTTGTGCGCGAGAAGGCGGTCGCCTGTCATTTCGAGGACGAGATTGCGGAGGGGGAGGATTTCTCCGACTACGCTGCCGCGCTTCACAACTATGTGACGGACATCAAGAACATGCAGATCCGCACGGGGCTGCACATCCTCGGACGTGCGCCCGAGGGCGAGCGCCTCATCGACTTCGTGTGCGCACTCGTTCGCATGGAGCACGGCGGGGAGGCCTCGCTCGTGCGCCTCATCGCCGCACAGGCGGGGTATGACTATGAGGAGCTGCTGACGCACAGCGAGCGCATGACGGCGGACGGCATGACCTACGGCAGGAAGCTCGATGCGGTAGAGTCGGAGATGCGGGCGATCATTGCATTTCTCGCGGAGCGCGATTATACGGCGGAGGCTGTGGGGGCGGCGATGGCGCTGCCCGTGATTGCTGCTGCTTCGGCGGAGAGCCGTGCGGCGTTTTTGCATGCGCTGCGCGAGATTACGGAGAACATCGTCCCGCGCCTGAAGAAAACGGAGCAGGAGATCACGGGAACGCTGCGCGCGCTCACAGGCAAGTACATCGAGCCGAGCCCTGCGGGTGCACCAACCACAAACGGCACCGACGTGCTGCCGACGGGGCGGAATTTCTACGGCCTCGATCCGCGCTGCATGCCGACACCTGCTGCATGGGAGTACGGCAGGCAGCTGGGCGACGCCCTCATCGAGCAGTACATCAGCGACGAGAGGCGCTATCCCGAGGCGGTCGGCATTGTATTCTGGGCGGGCTCGAATATGCGCAGTCACGGGCAGTGCATCGCCGAGCTCTTCTACCTCATGGGCGTGCGCCCCATCTGGCGGCGTCCCTCGCAGCGCGTCGCGGGTCTCGAGATCATCCCGCTCGCAGAGCTGAAACGCCCGCGTATCGACGTGACGGCGCGTATCAGCGGGCTGTTCCGCGATGCTGTTCCGAATGCAGTGCACTGGGTCGACGAGGCGGTGCGCATGGTGCGCGATCTCGACGAGAGCGACGAGGAGAACTATGTGCGCAAGCACGTCCTTGCGGATGCCGCATGGCTCGAGGAGCAGGGCGAGGCACGGGAAAACGCATGGGCGCGCGCCTCCGTGCGCATCTTTGGCGATCCGCCCGGCGCGTACGGCGCGGGCATCGGGGATCTCCTCGAGTCAAAGGCGTGGAAGACGCTGGACGATCTGGCGGCGGTCTACACGCGCTTTTCGGGCACGGCATACGGCGGCGACGGCCTCGCGCGCGGCTACGATCCCGACTTGTTCCAGCGGCGCATGGCGGGGCTCGATGTCACCGTGAAGAACGAGGACACACGCGAGACGCATATGTTCAGCTCGGACGACTACAACGCGTACCACGGCGGTATGATCGCGACCGTGCGGGCGCTGACGGGCAAGGCGCCGCGCTCGTATACGGGGGACTCGAGCGACCGTCAGCGCATTGTCCTGCGCAGCGTGGACGAGGAGGCTGCACGCCTCTTCCGCGGGGAGGCGATGAATCCAAAGTTCATCGAGGGGATGAAGGCACACGGCTACAAGGGCGCCTCCGACCTCGCGAACTATCTCGCGCACAGCTACCAATGGGACGCGACGAGCGCCGTGATGAAGGACTGGATGTACGAGGGGTATGCGCGCAAATATGTGCTCGACGCCGGGATACGGGAGTGGATACAGGATGTCAATCCGTGGGCGCTCCACCGCATGGCGGAGACCCTGCTCGAGGCACAGCAGCGCGGGCTGTGGAATGCCTCCGAGGAAACGCTCGCGGAACTGCGCAGCCTCTATCTCTCCATCGAAGGCGATCTCGAAGAACGGGCGGAGGGCGCACAGTGAAGATGAACACGCTATGCACCGCATTTCTTGCGGTGCTCCTTTCCATCCTGCTTCTCAGCGGCTGCATTGATCTCTCGAAGAATCAGGCGGGCGGCTACGAGGTCACGGATGTGGAGGGCACGGTCGTCAAAATCCCGCACAAGCCGCAGCGCATTCTGACGGTCAGCGCGGGTACGGACGAGCTGATGCTCGGCCTCGTCGAGCCCGAGCGCATGGCGGCAATCAACGAGTCGCTTGCGGATACAGAGCATACGAATATCCCGTGGGTGCGCGAAAGGATTCCGACGGTCATCGTTCGCAGCCCCTCCGTTGAGCAGATTGCGGCGCTGCGCCCCGATCTCGTCGTCGTGACACCGTGGATGCCGCGCGAGAACATCGACGCAATCCGCGAGCTGAATGTGCCCGTGCTCGTCTGCAAGTCCGCCGCAACGATGGAGGATATTCACAGCAACATCCGCCTCTTTGCGGCGGCGGTCGGAGAGCCCGAGCGCGGGGAGAAGCTCATCGGCATGATGGAGGCG
Organism: Selenomonas sp. oral taxon 126; assembly: GCF_001683335.1. GTDB lineage: Bacteria > Bacillota > Negativicutes > Selenomonadales > Selenomonadaceae > Centipeda. The sequence continues at coordinate 2,877,829 of NZ_CP016201.1, read as the reverse complement.
AAACTCGCGGAGATTCGGGCAAAGATAGCAGAAGTTCCCGAGGAGAAGAAGCACAAGAGCATTGCGCTCATCTCGATCATGGTGAATTATGGCGGCGCGGGCTGCACATTCGACGAGCTCTGCCGCTATACGGATTCGATCAATGCCAAGGCTGCGGCGGGCAACCGCATGGGGCAGGAGATGACGAAGGAGCAGCTCGTCGCGGCGAATCCGGACTACCTCTTTTTCCCGAGCTACGAGGACGGGGCGACGAACGAGGAGAACTACGGACGGCAGTATCTCGAGGATCCCTCGCTCGCGCAGATGACCGCCGTGCGGGAGCGGCAGATCGGGCATCCGTGGGCGCGCTACGTCTACAATCTCTCGCAGAACATTGTGTATGGTATTCAGGAGACGGCGTGGATTCTCTACGGCGACGCGTTTCGGCAGTCGCGGCACGAGTTCCTCACCGCTGTGGAATAAGGTGATATGATGAAGAAAATTGCGTTCTACGGCAAGGGCGGCATCGGCAAGTCCACTACAGCCGCGAATGTGTCCGCTGCATTCTCGCGTATGGGGCGGCGCGTCTGCCAGATCGGCTGCGATCCGAAGAACGACTCGACGCGGCTCCTGCTCGGGCGCATTGCGCCCTCCACGATCCTCGACCTTGAGCGCGAGAAAAAGGGGGCGGGGCTCACACTGGACGATCTCGTGCACGAGGGCTGGAACGGCGTGCGCTGCATCGAGGCGGGCGGCCCCGACCCCGGTGTCGGCTGCGCGGGGCGCGGCATCATCGTGGCGCTCGAGCGGCTGAAGGCGCTGCACGCCTTTGACGATCTCGACGTCGTACTCTACGACGTGCTCGGCGATGTTGTCTGCGGCGGCTTTGCCGTGCCCATACGCGAGGGCTACGCCGCCGAGATCTACATTGTCTCCTCGGGCGAGCTCATGTCGCTCTATGCGGCAAACAATATCGCAAAGGGCGTGCAGCGCTTTGCTGCGCGCGGGGCGGTGAAGCTCGGCGGCATCATCGGCAACGGGCGGGACGTGCTGCGTGAGCAGGAACTCCTCACCGCCTTTGCCGCGCGCATTGGCACGCAGCTCATCGCCTATATTCCGCGCTCGCGCAGCGTGCACGAGGCGGAGATTCACCGACAGACGCTCATCGCCTACGCGCCGGATTCGGAGCAGGCGCAGCACTACGTTGCGCTCGCCGAGGCAATCGATACGAATGAGATGCTGACCGTGCCGACGCCGATGG
>NZ_CP016201.1:2856852-2876564 GCF_001683335.1 Selenomonas sp. oral taxon 126 | reverse complement strand
TCGATACGAATGAGATGCTGACCGTGCCGACGCCGATGGTGTTCGAGGAGCTCGAGGAACTGGTGGAGCGCTATGGGAATTGAAGTAAAGCGCGTCGGCATACGCCGCACGAACTGCAGCTGCAGCATGCCGGGCGTCTGGCGCGCGCTGTCCTTTGTGCGCGGCGCTGTCGTCATCTTTCACAGTCCGCGCCCCTGTGCGCACATTGCGCACGGCATGGACGTGAGCAGCTTTCACCGCCTGACTGCGGCGGGGACATCCGTGCGCCTCTCGCCTGTGCCGCTCCTGACGAGCGGACTCGGGGAGAGCGAGGCGATCTTCGGCGGGGAGGAGCGGCTGCGCGAATGCATCCGCTTTGCCGTGGACAAGTATCATCCACAGGCTGTCTTTATCGCAAACTCCTGCGTCAGCGGCGTGATCGGCGATGATACGAAGGCGATTGCCGAGGAGATGGAGGCGGAGCTCGGGCTGCCCATCACGGCGGTGTCGGCGCACGGCTTCCTCGACGGCGAATACTATGCGGGCTATCTCGATGCCGCGCGGGCGCTTGTCGACCGCTTTATGCAGCCCACCGAGCGCAGGGAGGGCACGGTTGTCCTGCTCGGCGACTGCGGCGGCATGCACGGGGAGCATGCGCGCGAGCTGCGGCGGTTGCTTTCGCTGCTCGACCTGCGCGTCACGGCGCAGTTCCCGTCCTATCTCAGCCTCGATGAGATGCAGGCGGTGCCGGAGGCGGAGCTTATCATTCTGCTCGGGCGGCGCATGGACGACGAGAAGCAGGCGCAGCTCATTGAACTTGCTGCGCATATGAAGGAGCGCTTCGGCACGCCGTATCTCGCCGATGTCTATGCGGTCGGCGCAGAGGAGACGAAGCTCTGGCTGCGGCGTGTCGGAGAGCTCTGCGGGCGCACGGAGGAGGCGGAGCGTGCGATTGCAGCAGAGGAGGCGTCCTTTGCCGCTGCTGTGGAGAAGGCGCGTGCCGATCTTGCGGGGCGCAGCTGTGCACTGGCGATTGGGCGCGATCTCAGCTGGTTTCAGCCCGAGATCATCCTGCGTCTCCTTGGCAAGGCGGGCATTCTCCTCAGCGGTGTCGTTCTGCTCGACTGCTTCCTGCCCGAGCGGCGCGCCGTGATGGAGGAGGAAGTGCGCCGGCTGACGGATGCACCTGTCTTTTACGAGGGAGATGCGGGGGCGGACGAGCTGCTGCATGGGGCGGACTTTGTCCTCACGACGCATGAGCTCGTCGATGCAAAGCTGCGCCAGCTCTTCCTCGCGCTCCTGCCATCGGTCGGCTGGTCGATGGAGCGGCGGCTGCTGGACGATATGCGGCAGATACTGCACCGACACGAGAGCAGGGGAGGGCTGATCTATGGGTGAGCGGGAAAAATCCTTCGACGATGTCTGCATGTATACCGACACCTGTGCGCTCGCGGGTGCGTCGGCGTTCTTCGCGGGGATCCGAGATGCCGTCATTGTGGTCAACGGCCCTCTCTGGTGCTATTACTTTGCCATGCGGCACATTGAGCACAGTCAGAGTACGATCTCGCATCGCATGGTCTGCACGCAGCTCGACAATGACGCAATTGTATTCGGCGCGGAGGAGTATCTGCAGGAGGCGCTTGCACCGTATGTGGAGCAGCCGCCCGCCCTGCTCGCAATCGTGAGCAGCTGTGCGGCGGGGCTGATCGGCGACGACATCGAGGCGATTGCGCGCGGGGCGGGGCTCTCCTGTCCGATCATTGCACTTGACAGCAGCGGGCTTGTCGGGAGTTTTGCCGATGGCTGGGACAAAGCGGCGCGTGCGACGCTTCAGACGCTGCCTTTGGAGCGTACTGCGGCACAATCTCATGCAGTCAATCTGATCGGGATGACGGACGCCTACTACAACGGCGCGAACGATGCGCGTGAGCTCGTGCGCATTCTTGAGACGGCAGGCTATGCGGTGAACGCCGTCCTCGGCAATGATATGACGGCTGCGGACATTCCGCATCTCACACAGGCGGCGCTGAACATTGTTGTGCACGGAGAACTGGGGCGCGGCAGCGGGCAGCTGCTCGAAGAACCGTACGGAATGCCCTATGTTGCGCCGCTCCCGCCCTATGGACGCGCGGGCACGCGGCGGTGGATGCAGGAGATCGCGCACGCACTGCCGCCTCCGCATGGCGATGCAGCGGAGGTGGAGATCGAGCGCGTTACACGCGAGGACTTCCTGCGCATCAACGAGTGCAAGATGCTCTGGGGCGAGCTCCGCTATGACACGGCGGTCATCCGTGCGCCCGCATCTACGGCGTGGGGGCTTGCGCATGCCCTGCGTACGGAGTGGGCGGACATCTGCCATCTCGCCGTTGTGGCAGAGGCGGAGAGTGCGCAGGACGCTGCCCGTATTGCAGATGAAATTCCGGGGGAGACGGATGCCCTGCGCATACAGGCGTTGCTCGACGGTATGGAGAATGGACTTCTCCTCGGCAGCAGCAACGAGTCCGCACACATCCGGCCGCAGCACGCGCAGTATCTTCCCGTCGCCTATCCCGTACAGGACTTCCTGCATCTGACAGACAGTCCTTTCATGGGGCTGCGCGGCGCACGTCATATCGAAGAGCAGCTGTGGAACGGAAATATTTTGCGCCGAAAGATTATACTTTCGTAGAAATGCTCTCATGCAATCTTTTTGTGGTATAATTCACAAGTAATCAATCAGGAAGGGAAGGGGATATTTTGCTTCAAAAAAGAATTATGTTGCTCCTCCTCTGCGTGTTCTGCGCCGTCCTTACCGCCTGTGGCACACCGAATGCCGCAGAGGAAAAGCCTGCGGCGTACACGGTCACGGACATCGAGGGCACCGAGGTCGCCTTCCCTGAGCCGCCGAAGCGTATCATTACGCTCTCGATGAGCACGGACGAGACGATGCTCGGCATCGTTGAGCCGAGCCGCATAGCGGCGGTCAACAGCCTCCTCGATGACCCCGTGAGCTCGAATGTGACGGGACTCGTCAAGGGCATCCCGCAGCGCATTGGCAATCCGACCGTGGAGGAGATCATAGCGCTGCAGCCTGATCTCGTCGTCGTTCCGGACTGGGGCGACCTCACAATGGTGCCGTCTCTGCGCGAGGCGGGGCTGAGGGTCGTTGTCTGCAAGGGCGCACGGAATCTTGCGGAGATCCGCGACACAATCGACCTCCTCGCGGCAGCGGCGGGCGTGCCGGAGCGCGGGGCGAAGCTGCGCGCGATGATGGATGCAAAGCTCGCGGAGATTCAGGAAAAAGTGGCAAAGATTCCGCAGACAGAGCGTAAGCGCGTCGTTCTCATCTCGCTCATGGGCGGCTACGGCGGGCTTGGCAGCAGCTTCGATGAGGCGTGTCGCTATGCGGGCGTCATCAACGGACGCGCGGAGCTGGGCATCCGTGATTTTCAGGTGATGACGAAGGAACAGCTCGTGCAGATTGATCCCGACATCCTCTTTTTGCCGACGTACAACGACCACGGGAACTATGACGTTGCGGCATTCCGCAGGGACTATCTGGACGACCCGTCCCTGCAGACGATGAAGGCAATCCGCAATCAGGCATTTGAGGAGCCGTTCGAGGGCTATCTCTACAACTGCTCGCAGGACTTCGTCTTCGGCGTGCAGGAGATCGCCTACCGCGTCTACGGCGATGCATTCAAGCAGCCCGAGGATGAGCATCTTTCGGCAGTCGAGTGATGAAGAGGGGAGGCACCATTTGAACGAAATGATCCGCGCGGAAGCACTCTATGCGGGCTACAACGGGAACGTCATCCTCGCAGATGTGTCGTTCAGCGTGCGCGCAGGTGAAATGGTCGGGCTGATCGGGCCGAACGGCGCGGGCAAGAGTACGCTGCTCAAGACGCTGCGCGGCATTCTCCCGCAGCTCTCCGGCACAGCCCTCCTGATGGGCGAGAATATCGAGGCGCTCGATGCGAAGGCGTTCGCGCGGCGTGCGGCATATTTGCAGCAGCATGTGGAGATGACTTTCGACTATACGGCGCGCGACATTGTGCTTGCGGGGCGCTATCCCTATCTCTCGTGGTGGCGGCAGGAAAAGGCGGACGACCTTGCGATTGCCGAGGCATGTATGGCGTATACGGGTGTTCTGGAGCTTGCGGAAAAGCCCCTGCACGCCATGTCGGGGGGACAGCGGCAGCGCGTTCTGCTCGCAAAGGTGCTCGCACAGCAGACGCCTGTGCTCTTCCTCGACGAGCCTGCAACGGGGCTGGACATCATCTATCAGGAGGAGATCTTTCGGTTCTGCCGCGAGCTCTGTGCGGCGGGCAAGACCGTTCTGCTCGTTGCGCATGAGCTGAGTCTCGCCGCGCGCTTCTGCTCGCGCCTCCTCCTCATCGGGCGCGGGACGCTTCTCGCGGACGGTACGCCGCAGGCGGTGCTGACGGATGAACTCCTGACGCGCGCGTACGGCGCGCCCGTGCGTGTGGTGGAGAACCCCATGACCCATCACGCGGAGGTCTATACGGAGGCAGAGGAGGGCGGAGCGGAGAAGGAGCAGCTGCTCTCGGTGATTCTTGGCTCTGCGGATGGGAGGGGGGCGTTGCAGTGAAACGAATCTACGGCACACGGCTCTTCCTCTGTGCGCTTGTCGGCGCGCTCCTCTTTGCCGTCGTGCTCTCCATGAGCTCGGGGCAGTACGACATCCCGATGGAGGCGGTCATCGCCTCCTTTGCCCATGCGGCAGGGCTGCCGATTCTCACGGATGTCGTTGTAACGCCCGAACAGGAGGCGGTGCTCTGGCACATCCGTCTGCCGCGCACGCTCGTCGGCATGATGGTCGGTGCGGGGCTCGGCGTCTCGGGCGCCGTCCTGCAGGGGATCTTCAGCAACCCGCTCGCCGATCCCGGCATCATCGGCGTGTCGAGCGGCGCCTCGGTCGGTGCCGTGCTCGCAATCGGCATCGGGGTGACGGCAGGTAGCGTCCTCTCTCTGCCCGCCTTTGCCTTTGCGGGCTCCATGCTCGCGGTAAGCCTCACCGTGTCCCTGTCGATGCGGCACGGGCGCATTCCCGTCATGACACTCCTGCTCTCGGGCGTCGTTGTGGGTATGTTTCTCGCCGCATGTACGGCGGCGATCCTCACGGTGATGAACGAGCAGAAGATGCAGCAGTATCTCTTCTGGACGATCGGCGGTCTCGACTATCGCCGCTGGGATCACGTCCTGCTCGGCATCGGGCCGATCGGCATCGGTGCAGCCGTTATGGTGCTCCTCGCGCGTCATCTCAATCTGCTCGCATTCGGCGAGGTGGAGGCGCGTGCGGCGGGCATGCCTGTGACTGCGTTCCGACTGCTCTTCCTCGTGCTTGCCTCGCTCACAACGGCGGCGGGCGTCTGCATCAGCGGCAACATCGGCTTTGTGGGACTCGTCGTGCCGCATATGATGCGGCTCGTCATCGGCCCCGATCATCGGAGGCTTCTCCCTGCAAGCATGTTGGCGGGGGCGGTATTCCTCGTGCTCTGCGACTCTCTGGGGCGCATCCTGCTCCCTGGCATGGAGATCCGCGTCGGCATTATGACCGCATTCATCGGCACGCCGTACTTTCTCTATCTACTGCGCAGACATATGAAGGCGACGGTCTGAATGGAAGAGAATATGATCGAAAACTACGAACAGAGGAAGGCGTTCGGACTCTCCCTCGGGCTGCATTTCGTGCTCTTCCTGCTCGCGGCTGCAATGGGGCTCTTCTCCGCTGCAGCGCCCACTGCGGTGCAGCATCCGCCGATTGATGTATTCCTCTATGATGGGGGCGGGAATGCGGGCTCTGCGGCGAGCGATGCTCCCGCACCCGCCGCACCTGCCGTGAGCTTCCCCGATGACATTGTCTTGGAGGATAAAACTGTCGTGCAGGAGGAGCGGCAGGAACAGCGTCCCGTGCAGAACACATCGCGCACAGTGCAGAGCAGGGCGCCGGCTGCATCGACAGGTCAGGCAGCTGCGGAAAGCAATGGCGGCGGAGGCAGTACTCCCGTCGTCGGTGCGGGCAGTGCCGCCGGTGTGGGCAGTGCTTCCGGCGCGGACACAGGCGGCGGTGACGTCGGAGATGGTGGGGACGACTCCGGGCTTGCTGCCGAGCCGCCAAAGGAACGCGTTGAGGCGAGCCTGCGCGCAGAGGCACGGCCGGAGTATCCGCAGGAACTCATCGACGATGATGTCGAGGGCTCGGTCACAATCAATATCCTCGTGGCGGCGGACGGCGCTGTGGAGGATGTCTCTGTTACATCGTCGTCGGGTTTCCGCGCGATGGATCGCGCGGCAATCGCTGCAGGATGGCGATTCCAATTCAATCCGGGGGATAATGGCCGGCGAGGTATCTGGACAAAGACCTTCCGCTTTCAGTTGAATTAATTTATGGTTTTCAGTGAAGGAGAATAAATATGAAGATGTGGAACAAAAGATTTCTTGCAGCCGCTATTGCGCTCTCTGCGATGACGGGACAGGTTTATGCGGCACAGTCGGAGATGGAGGGTGATGAGCTGATGCCGACCTACTCGCTCGGCGAGGTCGTTGTGACGGCGACACGCACGCAGAAGCGGGATGTCGATGTGCCTGCTGCAACGACGGTCATTACGGCGGAGGAGATCAAGGACAGCGGGGCGGCGAGTGTATCGGATGTCCTGCAAAAGGTGAACGGATTTACCTACAAAGCCTTCGGACCTGCCGGCGCGGCACAGGGCGTGATGACGAATGAGGTGAACCTGCGCGGATTTCGGGGAGGTACGCTTATTCTGATGAATGGGAATCCGATTTCGTGGCGCGGCAAATACAACCTTGATGCCATCCCCGCGAGCAGCATCGAGCGCATCGAGATCGTCAAGGGAGGCTCCTCTGTGCTCTACGGCAGTGAGGCGATGGTCGGCGTGATCAATATCATCACGAAGAAGCGGATGGAGAACGCAGTTCATGTGGGCTTCGGCAACTATGGACAGCGCAGCTACGGCGTGAGTGTCGGAGATGAGCGTTTCGGTCTCTATTACAATTTTGATAAATTTGGCCGCAGGGACGGCCTCTACTATGATGAAGTGGCGAGGAAAGATAAGAAGAAGCAGACGTTCCAAGGGGAGCAGCGCACAGACATTCACGACATCAAACAGGAAAGTGTGGGCTTGACCTATCAGGTGAACCCGCGCCTCGACTTTCTCCTAAGCTATTATAAAAATGAGGTGCGCTACACACGCACATTTACACAGGTCGATCTCAGCACGGCGGGGATCAAGGCAGGAGATCCGTATAATGCGCGTAAATATACAACCGATCGTTATACGACGCAGTTAAACTATAAGGATCGGGACTGGAAGGGCAGCCTGTACTTCAACACAGGCACAGCAGAGGGCATTGGCACTACCTATATCTCCACACCGGGCCAGAAAACATCGACAGCATACAATACCAGTGAGAAAAACAGCTCGCTCGGCATGGATGTGCAGCGGACGTGGCGCATCGGGGATAAATCCACTGCGATTGCGGGCATCAAAGGGGAACATGAGATTTATGATGTGACGCAGGCAGAGGGGTTGAATAAAACAGGACGTTTTATGCGCAACAACTGGGGCGCATACGGGCAGTGGGAGCAGCGTTTCGATGAGAAAAATACAGGTATCTTCGGTCTGCGCGAGACATGGACAACGGGGGCTACACGGGGACAGAACTACAGCAACCTCAGTGCATCGGCACAGTGGCTGCACAAGCTCGACCGTGACACCAGCATCTATCTGAACATCAGTCAGTCCTTTGAGATGCCGACCTTCTCCCAGATGTACCCCAAAAATGACAGCCAAATAGCTGCGCCGGATCTGAGACCCCAGAAGGGCCTCAACTATGAAATCGGATGGAAGGCGAATTATGGCGGACACACATGGAAAGCGGCGCTTTTCCATGTCGATATCAAGGATAATATCACGGCAACCGCGTCAAAGAAGGCCGGCGTAATATCTTATATCTATGAGAACGAGGATTTCCGCAATACGGGGATCGAGGTGTCCGATGAGATTCGCGGAAAGGATGGTTTCTCTTACAACTGGGGCGTGACATGGCAGAATCCACAGTCGAACAGCTCCAAACGACAGGGCGGTTGGTATCGTACCTTTGGCAAGGTGCAGCTTACGGGTGGCATAACCTACCGAAAAGACAAGTGGAACTCGTCCCTTTCCGCATCCTATCTGGCAAGTCGTGTGATTCTTCCGTCGGGAGATACGCCGGTTCCGGTCAAGCCCTATCTGCTCACAACGTGGAACACGACGTATGCGCCTGATGAGAATAGCGAGATCAGTCTGCGCATTGATAATGTGCTCAACCGCGATGACTCGACGATGCACAGCAGCAGCAACCGCTATCACAGCGCCCCGATCAACTACCTCCTAAGCTATAACTATAAATTCTAAAGAACAATAGTTTTGTTTACAGAATATGAGGATAATGTTAAAATATTAGCATCATCCTCATATTTTAACTATTGTAGAAATGGGTGCCCTATGCTTGAATTGACAAATCTCTCCAACGCAGACTGCGATGTGGAGAACCTGCTTCAAAATAATGCAGAGACGCTCCCTGCCATCCTACGCGAACACGGGCTGGACGGCATCGAGTTCATGCGCTGTGCTCCCTGGGATCGCAGGATGTACCCCGAGGAACTCATTAAGGGCGTGCATCTCATGTTCTGGCCGACGTGGCTGGATTTTTGGCGCGGGGATCGCGCGGCGCTCATGGCGGAACTCGGCAGCGAGAAGAACATTCGTGCCTACTATGGCTCTCTGGATGTTGCCGATTGGGTGGAGGCGTGGAAGCAAAATCTGCGGCAGGCGGCAGAATGCAAGCCGCACTATCTTGTCTTCCACGTCGCCCACAATCGCACATCGGAGATGTATACGCGGGAATTTTCTGCATCGGATGAGGATGTCATTCGCGCGACAATCGAGCTCGTCAATGAGCTTGTTCCCGAAATCCCGCAGGGATGCAGGCTGCTCTTCGAAAATCTCTGGTGGCCGGGGTTAACCTTCCGTCAGCCGCACCTTGCCGCGATGCTGCTCGAGCAGGTGAACTATGCCGATACGGGCTTTATGCTGGATACAGGGCATCTGATGAATACGAACCTCAATCTGAAGAGTGAGGCGGAGGGGGCTGCGTATGTGTTGAAGGTCTACCGTGAGCTTGGCGAGGTGGGCAGGCGCATCTATGGCGTTCATCTGCACCAATCACTCTCCGGAATGTATACACGCGAGATGATGCGCCGCCATCAAGGAACGCATCGCTCCCTCAGTTGGAGAGAGGGGATGGACTATGTCCTGCACGTGGATCGGCATGAGCCGTTTCGGACAGACGCGGCGCGGTGGATTTTGGACACCATTCAGCCGGATTATTTTGTCCATGAGTTTTTGCAGCGCTCACGTGCGGACTGGGAGTCCAAATTACGTACGCAGCGCTATGCTTTGGGATTTTTATAGCGCGTTTTATATAAAAAATAATCTTTTCAGTATATTCTCTGCTTGACAAGCATATAATTCAATGCTATTCTTTCATTCATAGAACTTTAGAAAACTGAATATTCTATTGGATCAGGTGTCGAAAGACTCAATAGAGAATCCGGTATATGCCGGAGCGGTCCCGCCACTGTAACAGCGAGCAAACCTGCAGGAACACGATGCGTAAATCAGTGCTTCCGAATTGTCACTGGGGATGAATCTCCCGGGAAGACGCAGGCGAGCGATGAACTGAAGCCAGGAGAACTGCCTGATTGACAATCACTGTTATTACCTGCGAGTGATGGGGAAGGGATTTGGCTATTGTTTCTTTTTCATGACTGAATTGTGCCCTCTTCCTGTAATGCAGGAAGAGGGCATTTGTTCATATTTATTCATATGTAAAAGTGTGACTATTAGATATGTTTTCTATCCACAGACACAGATCGCTTTGTGGTATAGATAAGGGAAACTGCCCTGTGGCAGGAAGGTTTTTGATTTTAGGAGGAGATTCAGAATGAAGCAGTTGCGTTCCGGGAAAAAGCTCCGCATGACTGTGGCGGCAGCACTTACCCTTGGAGCAATGTCCGTGGGGGGGGGGCAAGTGTTTGCAGCAGATGAAGATGCTGCTGCAAATGAGCATTCGCTTGGAGAGACTGTTGTCACTGCAACGCGCACGCCGAACAAGGAACTGAAGGCAGATGCGAATATCACGGTGATTACAGGCAGAGACATCGAGCGTCGTCACTATACCGATCTCACACAGGTACTGCGCGATGTGCCGGGTGTTACTGTCAATCAGTATGCGCCGGCGGGATATAACAACAGCACAAAGTTCTATATCAATGGTTCAGAGGATGTTGTTCTTCTCATTGACGGCGTACGGCAGAATTATGCAGGGGGCTTTGCCGCATCTCTCACATCCGCGATGAAGGATCTCAGCGGTATTGAGCGCATTGAGGTGCTGCATGGCTCGGCATCGACGCTTTACGGTTCGGATGCAAAGGGCGGCGTCATCAACATCATCACGAAGAAGGCTGATCGCCTAAAGACAACAGTGGAAGCTGCCTATGGCAGCTATGGTCGTCAGCTCTACAGTGTGGCGAACGAGGGCGCTGCGAACGGCTGGGATTGGCGCGTTAAGTACCAGAAGGATAAGAGCAGCGACTTCAAGGATGCACATGGCAACAAGGTGCCATCCGAGCTCGATGCCGACTCGGTCAGTCTGCATTTCGGTAAGGATCTCAGCAAGGCGTCCTATCTGAGCCTCAACTTCCGCTCCTACAAGGACTCGGATCGCTATCAGGCGCTCTATGAGAATCAGCAGGGGCTTCCTATCAATCGTGGGAATTATGACTATTCCGAGGGCAGTCTGATCTGGAATGTGCAGATTGACGACACAACGAAGAATCAGATGAGCATTTCACAGAGTAAATACTCATATGACATTACTACTCATAGTTTCGATTGGTTGACACATTTGCCTGTAGCATCTTTTTATGATTTTGAAGTTCAGACATGGCGATTCAGCGACCAGTTCGACAAGCAGCTTGGCGATCACCTATTGACCACAGGATTTGAGTTTACGAAGGACGATACGACGATCAAGAACGGTGGACGTGCCAGCATTGATGACCGCACGCTTTTGAACCGTTCCTTCTATTTGCAGGATCAGTGGAGCATTCTGCCCTCACTGAAGCTCACGGCGGGCATTCGCCATGACAGCAACTCTGCGTTCGGCAGCCACAACAGCCCGAGCGTCAGTCTCGGCTACGACATCGACCCGATGACGCACGCCTATGTTTCCTATAGCGAGTACTTTATCACGCCGACGCCGAATCAGCTCTATGCGCCGACATATGGAAATGCAAATCTAAAACCTGAGTCGGGCAACACCAAGGAGATCGGCATTGCGCATGATTTTGGCAGAGGGCTGAGCCTTACGGCGAGCTATTTCAAGCGTCACTCGAAGGATCGCATCGGTTATCATCCTGTCACGTATCAAAACATCAATGTCGGAGATGAGGACGCGCATGGCTGGTCGCTGCAATTCGCAAAACGCATTGATTCGCATCTGCGGGCGCGCCTTGGCTATACACAGACACATGTTGGAAAGACGGCGCAGCGTGGCGTGAATGTTGACGGTTATCTGCCATCAGATCAGTGGAACATCGGTGTGGACTACCGCAACCGTGACTTCGACTCCTCTCTCCTTGCGCGCGGCCTTGTCGGACGGTCGGGTCCTGTGAGCGGTGCGTTTCCAACGGATAATTACTGGGTCTTTGATTTGGCGATGAACTATCAAGTCGCCGATACGACGAAGGTCTATCTAAAGGTCAACAATATCTTCAATCAGTTCTATGCCGAACATTCTAATGTGAAGTGGGGTTCTGCAGGTCAGTGGTGGACAGCGCCCGGACGCAACTTTATGATCGGCGTGGAGCAGAGCTTCTAATCAGGGGCTTTCATTATCCGCTCCAAAGAGTTTTAGACAATTTCATATACGGGAAATAGAAGCCGCAAGGCTGCGTGTGGGGAATCCGGTGTGAATCCGGAGCTGTTCCGCAACTGTATGGGGAGTCCTGCCATCGTACGTCTCTCACAAAGAGATGGGAGGATGATGAACTAAGTCAGAGTGCCACCTGTTTCCTTGGTTTTGCGTCACTTGCGCGATACAAGATGATGCAGCTGGAATGTGTGTCAGGATGACATCGTTATCTTTGCACAGATTTTAGGTGCTCTTTTGTGTCGCGTTTTTAATGCTCGGAAGGAGTGAGAACAGAGTGCTGCACAGAAAGCTGGTTGGCTTTTAGGGAATCGCTGATTACGGCGATTTGCTTGACAGATGCAGATGGCGTGCCCGTCTGCATGACACGAAAGGAGATTATTCGACATGAAGAACACAGCGCGTACGAGGCGGTTGGCGCTCGGGATCGCCGCAGCCCTGCTCGCCGGTGCATGGCAGGTGCCGGCGTGGGCAGCGGATCGAGGCCCGATCAGAGAAGATACGACGCTGACCGAAGATACGCAGGTCAAGGCGAATAAGAGTAATCTGGGACTGGCTACCGGCGCTGTCCAAGCCGATGGGATGCGTACGATTGATATGGCAGGGCATAACCTCGGTCTTGATATACGTACACTAAAGAGCCATGACAAGCGTGCGTCCGGCATCTATATCCGCAGCAATGCCTCACTCACGATCCATAGCAATAAAGACAATCCGTCGGCACCGAATCGTCTCATCACCATTGCTGCACATGGCGAGTGGAAGGATGCCAACCAGCAGGGCGGCGCGACGAGCGGCATCCGCTTCGACGAGTACGCGAAAGGGCCGATGCGGTCGACCATCAATGCGGATGTAGAGATCAAGGAGCTGTGGGCAGGCAGGGAAGCAGCGCGCGGCATCTGGGCACCGGGGCAGGCGACGCTGAACCTCAACGGCACGTTTACGATAAAGCCGGATGCCAATCTCTATCACTACTGGACAGAGGCGAATCTTGGCAACCAGAAATCGCCGAACATCTACGGCATCCATGTCCTCGGCAAGGACAACAACATCAATATCCGCAGCGTGGACATTGACCATCAGAAGATCCAGCGCGGCATTCAGCTCGGCTCGGAGTACGACGATGCGCCGAACAGCATCGTCCGCATCGGCGGCGGCACGTTCAAGGTGGCGGACAACAAGGCGCGTGATCAGTGGCTCATGTGGCTGCGCGGCGCGGGCAAGGTCTATTTCGGTGTCAACGAGGACGGCACGGATGCAGGTACGACAAAGACGGTGCTTGCAGGCTCGATTCATATGGAGGAGAAGAGCGGCAGACAGGGCGAGGTATACCTCGGTCTAAATGGAGTGGATTCCAAGTGGACGGGCGGTACCGAGGCGACGACGAATGGCAGCACGACGCTCTATCTGAAGAATGGTGCGACATGGGATACGTCGAATGGCGGACGCGGCACACGGCTTGCCAAGCTCTCGAGCACGAACGGAAATGAGGGGCATATTTTCCAGAATGATAAGGGAACGCTGACGATCGACGAGTATGAAGGTCGGCAGAAGATCTACTATCAGCATACGGGTGACGGCACCGATGCCTCCCACTATGCGGCGGGCGATACGCACATCAAGAAGGCGGCGGCCGGCTCCTTTGTCACGATGGTGACCGACCGTACGGGTGTTACAACGACCGATCCGAGTGCCGTGCATCGGACGCTGAATGCGCTCGCGGGCAAGCTCTACTACGATGCGGCAAAGAACGGTGAGAATAAACTCACGGGACGGGTCATGCTCGCCGAGGGACTGACCGCATCGTCGGCCTCGCTCAGTGTCGAGAAGATGAACTTCTCTCAGACGGATGGAAAGGGTAGCGCCTCCGGCACGGCGGCAGATCCACTGCCTCCGCTCACACCGGGCGGCAGCGGCACAACCCCGGGTGGCGGCACAACACCACCTGCGCCGCCATCGACGGCACTGGATACCGAGCAGCAGATCGCCGAGGTTGGTGCGGCGAGCGCTGCCCAGAGTGCTCAGTGGAAGTCGCAGAATTATAGCGATGGAAACGGAAACTATACCTTCGACCGGGATGTCGTGCTCCGTGCCAAGACGGGGAGCAGCCCGTTAAAACTGAAAAGATATTTTAGCGGCAATATTCTCCTAAGCTATGAGGCTGCATCCACCGGAATGAACATTGATATGAAAGGGCATAAACTGACCCTTCATACATTGGCAGACAACGGAACAAGAGCTCCGTTTGCCGTTGGTATTGCTGCCATTGGCAACACCATGGAGATCAAGAACGCGGGCGGCGTAGACATCAATATCTCCGGCACCGGTCGTTCGATGGGAGGGATCTATGTTTCGGGAAAAGGCGATACAGTTGGAAAACTCGTCATCTCCAATGACAATAACCCGGATCATGCCGTGAAGATTCGCAATACCACAACAGGCGAAAAATCTCCTGCCATTCGTGCAAAAACGAATGGGCTTGTTGACATCAAGGGACTTGTCGATCTTGAGCAGGAGGGCGACTATCTCCTCGAAGCGGGGGCAGGCGGCGAAATTCGTATCGGCGGCGGACGCATCATCGCCAAGGGCAATACAGGCGGAGCCGTGACCGTTAGTACAGCAGGCAAGGCTTATATCAATGCAGCAGTCGATGGGGATGGCATAAAAGCGACGTCCACAGACCGCGATGTGCAGATGGAAGGAAATGTCACGGCTTATGGGGAGAATGCCGTCTTTGGTGCGGCACTGAATACGGAGCGTTCCTACCTCAAAGGGCTGATCTATACGAATCAGGATACCGACCACCCTGAACGGAGTGCAAACTCGCGTCTGCTTCTTGCGAACGGCGCACGTTGGGAGAATCAGGCGGTAGGCGATCGGCGTGAAAGCGATAATTACGGGAGTCATGTGACACATCTGACGGCACATAATGGCTCGATTTTCCAGAAGGACAGCAGACCGCTGACCATTGACCACTATGCCGGTACGGCAAAGCTCTTCTATGCACATACGGGTGACGGCACCGATGCCTCGCACTATGCGGCGGGCGATACGCATATCAAAAAGGCTGCCGTAGGTTCTTCCATCACGATGGTGACGGATCGACAGAATGTCAATACGGCGAACGAGGAACAGGTCTACAAGACGTTGAACGCCCTGGCAGGCAAGCTCTACTACGATGCCGCAGGCAGCGAGAAGAATCTCAAGGGCAAGGCGATGATCGCCGAGGGATTGACTGCCTCTTCCGCCTCCGTCAATATGCGTGATATTACGTTCAAGGCCAATGGCCAGGGTAGTGTCAAGAAGCCGGAAACACCCCCCACACCACCACCTGCCACCGGCGGCAAGCAGATCGCAGAAGGTGCATGGGAGGGCGCGGCGACGGAGCAGTCGCATTGGGATGCAAAGGGTGTCCGCACGGGTTCCACCTACAATTTCCAAAGCGATCTCTCGCTCGCTCCCAATCTGGCGGACAACCCTGTCAAGGCGCATAATGAATACAGTCGCTATGATTTTGCCGGCATCCTCTGGGGCAAGGACAAAAATGGCAATATCAATATGAATGGACATGCACTCTCTATCGACACCGGCAAGGGCGATGCCCATACGCAGTCCGGTGAGCGGCGCGGAAACGAGTCCACGGGCATTCTCGTGAATGGCGGCACACTCACGATGAAGTCGCTTGGCACGACGACGATCAAGGCGTATGACAACGGTATTCATCTGGTTGGTGACAGCACAAAGGGCAACGCAAATCTCCACATCAAGAATGCGGGCGATACGGCACACACCGTCAAGATCGAGTCGAAAGACAAGGGGATTTACCTTGAGAGCTATAATGGCGCGGCGCGCCTTTCGATCGACGGTATGGTCGATATAACGGCACCGCGCGGCATTGTCGTCGATGGAGGAGAGCTCAGCATCGGCGGCGGCAAGATTGTCTCCAGCGGTGCAGCGGCGCTCTATGTCAACTCGCCGGGCAAGGCATACATCAACGCCAAGCTGGACAGCGATGGCAATGTTGTTCCCATGCACGAGGGGCGTGATGTACAGATCTATGGGGATGTGCAGGTAAAGGCAGGTTCTGCGGCTGCCCATATCGGTCTTGTCACGCCAAACTCTATTTTCAAGGGTCTCTATACAACAGATCTCTATACGTGGCCCCAGAACAACTGGGAACTGGCAAAGGGCGACGGCTATCTCGTCCTCAAGAACGGCGGTACTTGGGAGCATATCAAGTACGGCAACGTCATGCAGGATAAGAACGGGAAAGCAGAGGTGGGCGACAGCCGTGTCAAGCGTCTGAACGCCGATGGCGGCATCATTCGTCAGAAGGATCAGCGCAAGATTCATATTGATGAGTTCCGCGGCAACATGAAGGTCATGTACGAGCATGAGAACGACGGGACGAAAGCTACGGACTACAAGGCGGGCGACGTAACCATCAGCGCGGCGAAGCAGGGCTCTTTCATCACGATGGTGACGGACAACAACCGCATTAACATGGCGAATGAAGCACAGGTCAGAAGTGCGCTGAATGCCTTGGCGGGCAAGCTCTATTACGATGGAGCAACCTCCGGTCTGACCAATCTCAAAGGCAAGGCGATGATCGCCGAGGGGCTGACCTCCTCCTCAGCAGAGTTGAAAACATCCGAGATCGTTTTCAAGAAGGAGAATGGTCAGGGCAGCGTGAAGACGGATACGCCGACACCGCCGCCCGTGCCGCAGCCCGTGGACACGGAGGATCAGATCGCAGAGCTGGGGGCTGCCGGTGCAGCGCAGACGGAGAAGTGGAAGCAGCAGAATCTCAGAGACGATGCTGCGAACTACACCTTCGCCAAGGGCGCTGCACTCCATGCCAAGGCATCGACGAGCCCGTACGCCATCGACGGCACAGTGGGCAATATCCTCTTTGATCGCACCGGTGGCAGCATTGACATGAAGGGGCAGAAGCTGACGCTCACATCGACGGCGGACAGCGATACGAAGCGTGCCGGGGGCATTCATCTCGTGGGCGGCAGCCTTACTGTCAAGAATGCTGGATCGGTAGACATCAGCATCAGCGGCAGCAAGAATGCGGCGAGTGCCATCTATGCGGAAGGCAGCGGCGGCAAGGCGGCAAATCTCGTCATCAAAAATGGAGACGCGCCGGAACATATCGTCAAGATTCGCAATACGGCAGCCGGCGATAAGGCGGCCGCCATCATGGCGAAGAAGAAGGGCGCGGATGCACGCGTCACGATCGAGGGGCTCGTGGACATCGAGCAGGAGGGGGCGGATCTCCTCCATGCCGAGGGCGGAGAGATCCGCATTGGCGGCGGCTCCCTCATCGCGCGTGGTCCCAATGCAAAGGCGGTACAGATTTCCAAGGGGGGCAAGGTCTACATCAACGCGGAAGATGACGGGGATGGTGTAAAGGCAGTCTCCGATACGCGCGATGTGAAGGTGGAAGGCAACATCGTAGTCGGCAACGTGTTTAACGGCGGTACGTTTGGCGCGGCGCTTGCCACGAAGGATTCCTACATCAGGGGGCTCATTGGTACGGCGGGGTATAATGCCAATACGCGACTCTTCCTCGGTAATGGGGCACGGTGGATCAACGAGTCGGTGGGCAGCGGCAGTGATCGGCTCGACGAAAGCCATCTCACGCATTTGAGAGCCAATGGTGGCGCTATCTTCCAGAAATCCAACAAGAACATCACGATTGACAACTTCTCGGGCAGCATGAAGCTCTACTATTCCCATGTGAACGCCGGTACGGAAACGGAGGACTATGGCACGGACAAGGGGCATCTCGACTCGTCCAAGTTCTTCGGCGAGACGCACATCAAACATGCGGCACCGAACTCTGAAATCACCATGGTGACGGACAGCAACGGCATCACGATGTCCGATGAGACACAGGTGCGCAAGGCGCTCAACGCTCTGGCAAGCAAGCTCTACTACGAAGGGGCAAAGGACGGAGAGAAAAATCTCAAGGGCAGGGCATCCATTGCCGAAGGTCTGACAAGCTCCTCACGGACACTGCGCACAGCTGATATGGATTATTGGGAATCCAACGGGCGTGCCTATGTGAAGTCCACGGAGACGAATCCGCTGACGGAGGAGACCGTTCACAAGCAGATCGCCGAATCCAATTTCGATGCGAACGAGACGAAAGCCTACTGGAAGGCGAAGGGCGTCTATGACGGTAAGGGCAACTATACCTTCCGCAAGAACATGAAGCTCATCACCAGTGCGGCGGACAATCCTGTCATCTCGGCAAAGGACAACAAGTTCGGCACGATCTACTGGAACGGCGACGTTGACGGCTCGATCGACATGACCGGTCATCGCCTCGACATTCAGGCGGGTCCCGGTGGTCACGGCCTCCTGCCGGGACAGGGACCGAACGCCGGTTGGGAGCGCACGCCGAATGCCATTACCGTCTACAGCGGAACGCTGCGCATCAAGAATGTCAAGGGTATGACCATCGAGTCTGATCCCAAGGGCAGCCTGTACGGGCGCGGAATCTTCGTCATGGGCTATCCGGGGAACCCCTCTCATCCGAGCGGGCACGGCAAGGCAAAACTCGTTATCGAGAATGACGATGATCCGGCGAATGCCGTCAAAATCCGTGTGAAGAATACGGGTGAGGACTTTGGTGCGATCGAGGCACGCAGGAATGCGGGTAGTGCAGAGGTCGACATCAAGGGGCTGGTTGACATTGACTCGCGGATGTGGCGTGCGATCGAATCGCATGGCGCACGGATCTCAATCGGCGGCGGTATCATCAAGGGGAAGGATGTCGCATCCATTGCCGCCTACTCACGTGGTACGGTATCGGTCAATGCCAAGCTCGAAAACGGCAAGGTCGTTGCTACCTCGAACACGCGTCCTGTGCAGATCACGGGCGACATCAGCGCAGAGGGCGGCGGTCACGTTGTCCTGGGGCTGAACAATAAGAACTCCTTCTTCAAGGGACTGGTATCGACCGACATCAACGGCATTATCGACGGTGTACTGGGCAAATGGGGCTACAACCCCGGCGATGTGTCCATGCTGCTCGCCAATGGCGCTGAATGGGAGCATAAGCAGGTCGGCAGGGGCTACCATCATAAGAGAGAGTCCAACAGTGCCAAGGGTATCTCCATCGACAGCCGCGTCACGCGTCTGCAGGCGGACAAGGGCATCCTCAGGCAGAACGATCCGCACAAGCTGACGATCGACACCTACACCGGTAATATGAAGCTCATCTACCAGCATGTTGGTGACGGTACGAAAGCTGAGGATTACACAGCAGGTGATGTGCACATCAAGAAGGCCGAAGCAAACTCCTATGTTACAATGGTGACGGACAGCAACGGACTCAACCTGACGAATGAAACACAGGTATATAAGGCTCTCAATGCACTTGCTGGAAAGCTCTACTATGACGGTTATAAAAACGGTGAACGGAACCTGAAGGGAGAGGCGACGATCTCCGAGGGGCTGACCGCATCCTCCAAGACGCTCAAAAGGGCTGATATGGACTGGAAGGAATCGAACGGACAGGGCTCTGTAAAGATGCCGAAGCCGCCGGCACCGGGCACTGATCCGAAGCCGCCGGCACCGGGCACTGATCCGAAGCCGCCGGCACCGGGCACTGATCCGAAACCGCCGGCACCGGGCACTGATCCGAAGCCGCCGGCACCGGGCACTGATCCGAAACCGCCGGCACCGGGCACTGATCCGAAGCCGCCGGCACCGGGCAC
>NZ_CP016201.1:2842464-2856827 GCF_001683335.1 Selenomonas sp. oral taxon 126 | reverse complement strand
GCACCGGGCACTGATCCGAAACCGCCGGCACCGGGCACTGATCCGAAGCCGCCGGCACCGGGCACTGATCCGAAACCGCCGGCACCGGGCACTGATCCGAAGCCGCCGGCACCGGGCACTGATCCGAAACCGCCGGCACCGGGCACTGATCCGAAGCCGCCGGCACCGGGTACCGATCCGAAGCCGCCGACACCGGGACCCAACCCAAAACCGCCGACGCCGAATCCCAAGCCGCAGCCGAAGATTGAGTATGGCGATTACGAGACGAAGCTGATGAGCGGTGTCAAGTCCGCAATGACGGCATCGTCGATGGCATGGCGTGCCGAGGCGAACGATCTCATGAAGCGTATGGGCGACCTCAGACTTTCGCCGGAGTCTGCCGGAATCTGGGTGCGTGCCTATCGCGGCAAGTCGAGCAGCAACAAGAATAATGCGAACTTCCGTATGAACTATTCGACCATCCAGGTCGGCTATGATAAGAAGGTCAGTGACTCATGGAGGGTCGGCATTGCGGGCAGCTACATGAACGGCAGCTCGAGCTATGCCAGCGGCAGCGGGAAGAACAAGGAAGGAAATCTCGGTATCTACGGCACGTGGACGGGTAAGTCCGGCCAATATGTCGATGTCATTGCCAAGGTGGGCAGGCTTCAGAATGAGTACACGGTCTACAACGAGTACAGTCACTATGTCAAGGGCGACTTCCATACATGGGGCAGTTCGGTCTCGGCAGAATACGGCAGACGGATTGCTCAGAAGGGAGGCAGTTTCTTTGAGCCGCAGATCGAGGTGATCTACAGTCATCTGCAGGGCGTCAACTACGTCGGTTCGACGGACTACGTAGGGCAGAGCATGCATGTGCGGCAGGGTGCGATGAACAGTCTGATCGGACGGATCGGCCTCGGATTTGGTCAGGAGACGGAGCGCAGCACATACTTTGCAAAGGTATCGCTCTATCATGAATTTGCGGGCGATCTGTCGACGGACTACTCAGACGGAACGAATTCGTGGAAGACCACACATCAGGAGGGCAAGGATACCTGGATCGGTGTGCAGCTCGGCGGCACGCTGAAACTCAGCGACCGGTCGAATGTCTATGGCAACTTCGAGAAGACGTTTGGCGGCGATATCAAGACGGATTGGCGCGTGGATGCCGGTATCCGCTGGAACTTCTGATTGGAGATGCAGGGCGCTGCGGCGGGCAGATGAATCTTGCCCGCCTAGCTTCCTGTGTATGAACAATGTAATAGAAATAGGAGGAATACATATCATATGAGCGAAAACAAAGCAGAGGCACCGGAAGAGGTTGTCGGGAATGCAGGAGAGTCGGCAGTCGCAGCAACAAAGGCGGCGGCATTTCGCACGTATATCGAGAAAGAGAACATCGGCGGCGTGCAGGAGCACGAGGTCGGGGACGCTGTGCATTCGCATGTCTTTCGCAGCAATCTCCCCGTACAGGGACAGAGCCTGCCGTTCATGATCCTGATCGATGACAGCGTCTACACGCTGATCCAGGTGGAGATTGCCGCGCAGCTTGTGACGGCGGAGAAGAAGCCGGGCGTTGCGGTATATCTGAATGACCTGAATGATCAGTATCGCATGCTGAAATATGGCAGTGATGAGATGGGCAATGTACTCCTGACCTGCAGCATTCCGTCCGGGATCGATCAATTCGATCCCTCACTCATCGTGGCACTCTTGAACCAGATTCAGGGGCATTTGAACGCGGTGTATCCGGATGTTATGGCAAAGCTGTGGAGCAAAGAATAGGGCGCGCCGTGTGAGATCTTTCGGGATGTACAAGCAAGATTGCCTCGTGATATATCAGTAATGTAGGAAAGCTGTCGGGAGAAAGTTTCCGGCATCTTTTCTCTTTTGCAAAAAATATTTCGATAGATATTTTCATTAGATGAACAGTGTGGTAGTATAGTAATACGTCGATTATGTTTCACGAGACGATGGAGGGAATGCAATGCTTGACAAGAATATGGGGGCTACTGGTGCACAGAATTTGGCGGGGACGATTCGGGAGATTGTCGCAGGGCATGAGAAGAATGCGCTCTTTACGAGGCTGCACGGTGGCGAACCATTTGCCGATGAGCTGAACGCGCTGCTCGACTGTGTGAACGAGGAGCTGGAGTATCAGCGCTTCCGTCTGCGTACGGTCAACGAGGCGGTTAAGTCCGGTATGTGGTATATGAAGATCAATCCGGATTTCAGTATTGCCTACGCGATCTGGTCGGATGAGTTTCGCCGCATGGTGGGGTTCCGTGGCGAGTCGGATTTCCCGAACACGATCGAGTCGTGGAGCTCGCGTCTACACCCCGATGATGTGGAGGGGACGTTTTCTTCCTTTAACGCCTGTATCCGCGATCTCAGCGGGCGCACGATGTATAATGTGGACTACCGTCTCAAGATTCACGATGGCAGCTACCGTTGGTATCATGCCTCCGGCAATGTCGTACGTGACAAGAACGGGCATCCCGAGGAGATCATCGGGGTCTTTGTTGACATTGACGCGGAGAAGAAAAAGCAGGAGGAAATTGAACAGAACACGCAGCGTAAGGAAAAGTTCTACGGTGAGCTTGAGACGATGCTCAGCAGTCTGTATGGGGCCATTGATGCGATTACTACGAGCGTGAGTCAGACGACGGAGCGCACGGTCGAGATTACAAATGTGCAGGAGGAGATCACCCAGGCAGCAGAGGATACGCGTAGCCAGACGGAGAACACGCTCAAAATGTCCGAGCTTGTCATGACGATCTCGAAGCAGACAAACCTTCTCTCACTGAATGCCTCCATCGAGGCTGCACGCGCGGGCGAGGCCGGGCGCGGCTTCTCCGTTGTGGCGGAGGAGGTCAGAAAACTTGCCGACAGCAGCCGCGATGCCGCAAGTAAGATCTTCGAGGCACTCGAATCGATGGAGAAAGCGGCAAGTCATATCACCGAGCGTATCAAGTCCATCAACGGTCTGATTGAGAATCAGGCGGCGAATATGAAGGAGATCAGTGCCTCTGTCGAGGAAGCGAAAGCGATGTCCGACAGCATTGAGGAGCTGTCGAAGAAGCTGTAACTGTAAAAATCCGCGCCTCATGTGCCGGCGCCCATATCCGGCATGTGGGGCGTATTTTTATTTTGCTTGCAATCGACAAAGAGCCTGAATTTATTGACAGCGCTCTGTGATTGAAATATAATATGAAGAACGGCTATTTATGCAGGATAATCATGGGGACTATAAATTTTTACGGGGAGAATGGATGAGCTTATGACTTTTGATATGAATCTCATCGTCAACTCATTCCCGCTGCTGCTGATCGGCGCGGGGGTTACGATACAGATCACGGTGCTTTCGACTGCGATCGGCTTTGTGATCGGTCTGATAGTGGGTGTGGCGCGTATCTCGAATCTGCGCGTGCTGCGGATGCTCGCGGAGGTCTATGTGGAGTTCTTCCGCGGGACGCCGCTGCTCGTGCAGATCTTTCTGTTCTACTTCGCACTGCCCGTCATCACGGGGCAGCGCATCGACCCGTTCATTGCGGCAATCTCGGCGTGCGGCATCAACTCCGGTGCGTACGTGGCGGAGATCTTCCGCGCGGGTATCCAGTCGGTCGACGATGGGCAGATGGAGGCGGGGCGCTCGCTCGGCATGACGTGGCTGCAGACGATGCGCTACATCATCGTGCCGCAGGCATTCAAACGTGTCATCCCGCCGCTCGGCAACGAGTTCATCGCCATGCTGAAGGACTCGTCCCTCGTGTCGGTCATCGGCTTCGAGGAGCTGACGCGCCGCGGGCAGCTCATTATCGCAAAGACGTACGGCTCATTTGAAATCTGGATGAGCGTCGCCGTCATCTATCTCGTGATGACGCTGACAATCTCGCGCTTTGTCGCATATCTGGAGCGGAGGTATCGCGTTCATGATTGAAATTAAGGGGCTGCGCAAGGCGTTTGGTGCGGATGAGGTACTGAAGGGCATTGACCTCTCCATTGCGGAAAAAGAGGTTGTCGTTATTATCGGCCCGTCCGGTTCGGGGAAAAGCACACTCCTGCGCTGCATGAATCACCTCGAGGAGCCAACGGCGGGCGAGGTTGTTGTGGACGGCATTACGCTTTCGAGTGAGGCAAATATCAATAAGGTGCGCGAAGAGGTCGGCATGGTGTTCCAGCGCTTCAACCTCTTTCCACATATGACGGTGCTCGAGAATATCATGCTCGCGCCGATGAAGGTCAAGCACATTGCCAAAGATGAGGCAGAGAAGACGGCGCGGGAGCTGCTCGCGCGCGTGGGGCTTGCGGAGAAGGCGGATGCCTACCCCGACAATCTCTCGGGCGGTCAGCAGCAGCGTGTTGCCATCGCACGAGCACTTGCCATGCATCCAAAGGTCATGCTCTTCGATGAGCCGACCTCGGCGCTCGACCCGGAGATGGTCGGCGAGGTACTGGATGTCATGCGCGCACTTGCACGCGAGGGCATGACGATGGTCATTGTCACACACGAGATGGGCTTTGCCCGCGAGGTGGGCGATCGTCTGCTCTTCGTGGATGAGGGGCGCATTATCGAGTCGGGCGCACCGCGCGAGGTATTTGAACATCCGCAGGAGGAGCGCACGCGCAGCTTCCTCTCAAAGGTGCTCTGATTCATGCAGCTGCGCGGGAATCTGATGCTGCTGGCAGCGTCGTTCTTCTGGGGAACGACCTTTGTCGCCCAAATCCTTGGGATGGAGGGGCTCGGCCCATACACCTATGCGGCTTGCCGCTTTGCACTCGGCACAGTCTTCATGTGGGCGCTCTGGTATGCCTATCGCGGAAAACGTGCGGCAGAGCGGCGCGCGGGGACGTTTCGCTCGGGCTTTCGCGCGGGGATTCCCGTCGGGCTTGCGATGTTCGTCGGCGTGACGTTGCAGCAGGTGGCGCTCCTCTATACGACGGCGGGCAAGACGGCGTTCATCACAACGCTTTACATTGTGCTTGTCCCGCTCGCGGCTGTTCTGCTCGGACAGCGCGTCCGCGTCCTCCAATGGTGCGGTGCGTTCCTTGCCTTTGCGGGCGTCTACTTCCTCTCTGCACATGGGGAGGTCACCCTGAACACAGGGGATGTGCTTGTCTTTATCTGCTCGTTCTTTTGGATGGCGCAGATTCTGCTCATCGACCGCTATGCGCGGACGGTGGACGCCATCGAGCTGTGCTTCATGGAGATGATTGTCTGCACGCTCGGCAGCGCCGTTCTCGCCGCCATCTATGAGAGCTTTGCGTGGGGCGACGTGTGGCATGCGGCTGTGCCGATTCTCTACGCGGGCATTCTCTCCTGCGGTGTCGCCTACACCTGTCAGATTCTCGGGCAGGCGTATGTAGAGCCGACACAGGCGGCGATCCTCATGTCGACGGAGGCGGTCTTTGCCGCCGTGGCGGGCTGGATCGTGCTCGGCGAGACGATGAGCCCCATACAGATTCTGGGCTGCGCGCTCCTTCTCGGCGGTGCGCTGATGACGCAGATGCCGCAGCATCGGGCGAGGGGATAGGTTCTCGAAAAGATGCAGTTCATCAATACTTCGATAAGGAGTTTTCTATGCCGGCAGCTGAAATTATCAAACCGAAAATCACGATCAAGGTGGTCGGCGTTGGCGGCGGCGGCAACAATATTGTGCGCTGTGTGCGCGAGAAATACGATCTGGACATCACGCTCATCGGTCTCAACTCCGATCTGCGCCAGCTGAAAACCCTGTACAAACAGGGCATCACGGTGCTGCCCGTCGGCGAGAAGCTGACGAATGGGCGCGGCACGGGCGGCAGGGTCGAGATCGCAGAGCAGGCGGCGCGTGCGGAGGAGAAGGCGATTCGCAAGCTGCTCGAGGGCGCGGATCTCGCCATCATTACGGCGACGATGGGCGGAGGATTTGGCACGGGAGCTGCGCCTGTTGTTGCAGAGATCGCCCGTGACATGGGCATCCTCTCCATCGGTGTGGTGACAACGCCATTTCACTTCGAGATGGTGCGTAAGATGCAGACGGCGCAGGCGGGCATTATCCAAATGCAGGGCTATACGGACGCCTTTATTACAATACGCAATGACAATCTCCTCAAGATCGCGCCCAACCGCAATCTCTCCTTCATCGACGCATTCTCTTTCGCGGATGAGGTGCTGCGTCAGACGGTGGGATGTGTGGCGGAGCTGATTCTCACCACGGGCGTTATCAACATTGATTTCTCCGACGTGACAACCATCTTCCGTCAGAGTGCGTCCAGCGACACCATGCTTGCCATTGGCGCGGACGAAACCCCGCAGAAGGCGGTGCGCAAGGCGATCGAGAGCCCCCTGATCGACCGTGATGTGACGGGAGCGCGCGGCGTTGTGCTCAACCTCACGGGCGGTCCGGAGATGAGTCTGCGCGATGTAGATGAGGCGGTGCATTATATCCATAAAACTGCACATCCCGAGGTCAATGTCATCGTGGGACTCGTCGTGCAGGGGGAGATGGCGGGCAGGGTGCAGGCGACCCTCATTGCGACGGATTTTGACGACAGCTATGTGCCCGCATCTCAGGACTGATTCGAAGCCAGTATGTGAAAGGAGGAACGCAGATGAAAGAACTCCTGCATGAAATGCATGTTTGGATGAATGACTATATGCGCTCCTTCCGCACGGATGACCCCGAGGTCATGCTCGGAATCCGTCTCAAAGAGATTCATACGGGCTATGTAACGGCGAATGCACGCGCACTTGCGAAATACCTCGGCTGCAATGCACACGATGTGGCGCTTGCCGAGATCATCGGACTTTTTCACGATGTGGGGCGCTTCCGTCAGTATGCCGTCTACCAGACGTTCAACGATGCACTATCGGAGGATCACGCAGAGCTCGGGCTCAAGGTGCTCGCGGAGGTCGAACTGCTCGATCGCCTCGATCCACAGGATGCGGAGATCGTGCGATTTGCCATCAAATATCACAATAAGAAGGAAATTGCCCCGACGGACGATCGGCGAAAAACATTTTTTGCAAAGCTCATCCGCGATGCGGACAAACTCGACATCTATCGCGTGCTGCTGCCGTTCCTCGCGCCCGACGGGGCGGAGAAGGCACCGAACTTCGTGCCGTCGGATGCGGCGCAGGAGGTCAGCCCCGACTTCGTTGCGGACTTTGCCGCCGGGCGGCAGGCGGACTACTATCGGCTGCGCACGCACGGCGACCGCAAGATCGTGCGGCTCCTGTGGATCTATGACATCAATTTCGCGTGGACGCTGCGCCGCATTGTCGCGCGCGGCTACGTGGACGCCTTTATTGAGAGCATACCCATGCAGGAGGGTATTGCCGAGGGGATCGCGCGCATGCGCCGCTACATCGAGCAGCGCTGTGCACAAGACGATACATTGGAATTATACGGATAGAGGGATAGGGACATGGCGGACGTAAAGACATCGAATTTCATCCGAAATATCATCGACGACGATCTGCGCGCGGGACGGCACGCGGAGGGAATTCACACGCGCTTCCCGCCCGAGCCGAACGGCTATCTGCACGTTGGGCACGCAAAGTCGATCTGCCTCAATTTCGGCGTTGCGGAGGACTACAATGGCCTCTGCAATCTGCGCTTTGACGACACGAATCCGACGAGGGAGGATGTCGAGTATGTGGACTCCATTCAGGAGGACATCCG
The DNA here is from genome assembly GCF_001683335.1 of Selenomonas sp. oral taxon 126. Taxonomy (GTDB): domain Bacteria; phylum Bacillota; class Negativicutes; order Selenomonadales; family Selenomonadaceae; genus Centipeda. The sequence continues at coordinate 2,849,178 of NZ_CP016201.1, read as the reverse complement.
CTGGCTCGGCTTCTCGTGGGGCGACCGCCGTTTCTACGCCTCGGATTATTTCGAGCAGATGTATGAATATGCAGTCATGCTGATAAAGAAGGGACTCGCCTATGTCGACGATCTGACCGCAGATGAGATCCGCTCCTATCGCGGCACGCTGACCGAGCCGGGGAGGGAGAGCCCCTACCGCAATCGCTCCGTGGAGGAAAATCTCGACCTCTTCACGCGTATGCGCACGGGCGAGTTCCCCGACGGTGCACGCGTGCTGCGCGCCAAGATCGACATGGCATCGCCGAACCTCGTCATGCGTGACACAGTCATCTACCGCATTGCCCATGTTCCGCATCATCGGACGGGCGATGCGTGGTGCATCTACCCGATGTATGACTTCGCGCATCCAATTTCGGATGCGATCGAGGGGATTACGCACTCACTGTGCACGCTTGAGTTCGAGGAGCACCGTCCCTTCTATGACTGGCTGCTCGAGGCGCTTGGCTTTCCCGCAGAGGAGCGCCCGCGTCAGATCGAGTTCGCCCGGCTCAACCTCACGGGCGCGATCACGAGCAAGCGCAAGCTGCGCCAGCTCGTCGAGGAAGGGCATGTGCGCGGCTGGGACGATCCGCGTATGCCGACCATCTCGGGCATGCGCCGCCGCGGCTATCCGCCTGCGGCTGTGCGCGCATTCTGCGAGGAGATCGGCGTCGCCAAGAGCAACAGCACGGTGGACAGCGCCATGCTCGAGCACAGCGTGCGCGACGAGCTGAATCGCAATGCGCCGCGCGTGATGGCGGTGCTGCGCCCCGTGAAGCTCGTCCTGACGAACTATCCCGCAGACGAGACGGAGTATCTGCTCGCCGAGAACAGCCCCACGCACGGTGGACAGCACTATGTGCCGTTCGCGCGTGAACTCTATATCGACCGCGAGGACTTTATGGAGGACGCGCCGAAGAAGTTCTTCCGTCTGAAACCGGGCGGCGAGGTGCGCCTCAAGCACGCCTATATCATCAAGTGTGAGGAAGTCGTGAAGGACGCGGCAGGGGAGATCATCGAACTGCGCTGCACTTACGACCCCGAGACGCGCAGCGGCGGCGCTGCGGCGAACCGCAAGGTAAAGGGGACAATCCAGTGGGTTGCGGCAGAACATGCACTCACGGCGGAGGTGCGCCTCTACGAGAGCCTCCTGCGCGACATTCCTGAGGGCGAGGAGGAGCCTGAGAACTTTATCGACGCGCTCAATCCGCACTCGCTCGAAATATTGACGGACGCAAAGGTGGAGTCAAGCCTCCATCTCACGGCGGCGGGAGCGCATTACCAGTTCCTGCGCGTCGGCTACTTCGTTGTTGACCCGGACACTACGCCGGATCATATAGTGTTCAACCGCATCGTCGGGCTGAAGGACTCATGGAGCAAGGTGAAGTAATTTGTCCTTTTCCGCGTATGCGTATGCGCCGCGCAGGCGGCATAAGGAGGTTTGCTGTGGCAAAGATACCGAAGAACAGATCCGACAAAGACATGATGCAGGGCTTTGAAGAGGAGGAGACACTCTCCGAGGTTCTGCTGAGGAAGGAGCGGCAGGCAGAGGACCGCGCCCGTGCACAGGCGGCGCAGGAACCTCCTGCCGATCTTGCCCGCGCGGGGCTGACCTCTGCGCAGGTGGATGAACTCGGTCGGGCGCTCTTGGAGCTGAAACTCTCGCTTGCCCAGGAAGGTGTGCAGCAGTACAGGCTCAAGATTCAGCGCATGGGCCGGCAGGTGATTATCACGGCGACGTGATGGATTTCTCGTAACGAGAAGAAGGATGTGTAATGATGGAAAATGCAACGATTGTGGCGATTGTCATCTTCGTCATCGCATACGCGCTCATCATCTCCGAAAAGGTGCACCGCACCATTGTCGGACTGTTCGGCGCAATGCTCATGATACTCTTCGGTATCATCGATCAGGAGACCGCAGTCCACCATATCGACTTCAATACGCTCGGACTGCTCATGGGCATGATGATTATTGTGAACATCACGAGCGAGACGGGGCTGTTCAACTTTCTCGCCATCTGGGCGGCGCAGAAGGTAAAGGCACGACCGATTGCACTGCTTGTTGTCCTCTCGACGATCACAGCGGTCTGCTCGGCTCTCCTCGACAACGTCACAACGGTTCTCCTGACTGTGCCCATCACGTTCAGCATCACATCACAGCTCAAGGTCGATGTCATGCCGTATCTCATCTCGCAGATTCTCGCCTCGAATATCGGTGGTACGGCGACCCTCATCGGCGACCCGCCGAACATCATGATCGGCAGCGCCGTCGGGCTCGACTTCATGGCGTTCGTGGAAAATCTGACAATTGTCTCTGTAATTATCTTTATCTTGGTGCAATTCATACTTATCGCGCTCTACCATAAAGGTCTGCACACACAGCCGGAGCTGCAGGATAAGATCATGCGTCTGCCTGCCGACGCGCAGATCACAGACCATGCACTGCTGAAGAAGTGCCTCGCGGTCATCTTCCTCACGATCACCTTCTTCGTCCTGCACGGCAGTCTCGGACTCGAGTCTGCGACGGTCGCCCTCTCGGGGGCAGGTCTTCTCCTGCTGATCACGGCGACGGAGGACGAGGAGAAGATCGTTAAGGTGCTCTCGAAGATCGAGTGGCCGGCAATCTTTTTCTTCGGCGGACTCTTCATCCTCGTCGGCGCGCTTGTCGAGACGGGCGTCATCCGTATGCTCGCTGCCGAGGCGATCCACGCGACAGGCGGCGATGTCGAGGCGACCGCGATCCTCATCCTCTGGATGAGCGCATTTGCCTCCGCCTTCATCGACAACATCCCGTTCGTAGCAACGCTCATCCCGCTCATTCAGGACATGGGTCAGATGGGACTCACGAACCTCGATCCGCTCTGGTGGTCGCTCGCACTCGGCGCGTGCCTCGGCGGCAACGGTACGCTCATCGGTGCGAGTGCGAACGTCGTCGTCGCCTCCATGTCGGCGCAGCGCGGACGTCCGATCTCCTTCCTGGGATTTATGAAGGTCGCGTTCCCCGTCATGGTCTTCACGATCATCATCTCGAACATCTATGTTGTGCTTCGCTATCTCTAATTGCATATGAGGATAAATCCCCGACTGCTACGGTCGGGGATTTATTTTTACGCGCATTTGTGCTATTCTGTGAGAGAGGGGGAGTGACGATGATACTGCATACGGGCATGCGCACGGATATTCCCGCATTCTATACGCCGTGGTTTGTGAACCGTCTGCGCGCGGGCGAGGTCTGCGTACGCAATCCGTACGATGCGGTGCAGGTCACGCGCTACCGCCTCGACCCCGCCGTCGTCGATCTCATCGCTTTCTGCACAAAGAACCCTGCGCCGATGCTGCCGCATATGGATCTCCTCGCTCCCTACGGTCAGTTCTGGTACGTCACCATCACGCCATACGGCAGGGATATCGAGCCGCACGTGCCTCCGTGGCAGGAGGTTGTCCGCGCATTTCGTCAGCTCTCGGCAATCGTTGGCGCGCACGCCGTCGGCTGGCGCTATGATCCGATTCTGATCGACGAGCGCTATACGATTGACTTTCATCGACAGAGCTTCGCGCGGATGGCGGAGGCGCTTGCGGGGGTGACGGAGATGGTGGTCATCAGCTTCCTCATGCGCTATGCCAAGACGCGGCGCAATTTCCCGGAGTCACGCGAGGTGACGCATGTGGAGCGCATGGAGCTCGGCGCGTATATTGTGGAGACGGCAAAAGCATACGGGATGACCGTTTACCCGTGCGGCGGCGTGGATGAACTCGCTGCATACGGTGCTGACACGGGCGGTTGTATGACGCCGCGCATCTACGAGCGGGTGCTTGGCCGGCGCATCCGCTTTCCGAAGTATCAGCGTCAGCGCAAGGAGTGCGACTGCTACCTCGGTGCGGACATCGGCGCATACGACAGCTGCCCGCATCTCTGTCGCTATTGCTACGCGAATACGCATTTTACACGTGTACGGAAAAACAGGCGTCTTCACGACCCCGCCTCTCCCCTCCTCATCGGTCATGCGGAGGTGGGCGACCGCGTGCACACGGCGCGGCAGGAGAGCTGGCTGGACGTGCAGGAGAGCCTGTTTTGAAGGGGAGCAGGTGAGGAATCCAAGCGTTTGCGTGGAGCATTGCATAGAATGATTGCACCGCAGAGCCATGCATAGAAAAAATGCTTGCACTTTATGAAAAACATCTGTATAATACAGAGCGTTGAAATCCGTTCCTCAAGACCTGATAGTCGTTCAATGAACGAGTGAAGGATTGTTTATGTAAACAATGCTTGCCCGTACCATAATCTCAGTGAACGCTTTCCCAGTTCGGCGGATGGAGAGACTAACTATTTTTTTCAAGGGAGATTGTGGAAGAATGGCATTTGAAGACAAGACACTCGTATGCAAGGAATGCGGCGGAAATTTCGTGTTCACGGCCGGTGAGCAGGAGTTCTACGCAGAGAAGGGGTTTGAGAACGAGCCGGCACGCTGCCGTGACTGCCGTGACAAGCGTCGTCGCGGTCGTGATGAGCAGAGCAGCGGCGAGCGTCAGATGTTCCATGTGGTCTGCGCCGAGTGCGGCAAGGACACGGAAGTCCCGTTCGAGCCGAAGACGGATCGTCCGGTTTACTGCCGCGACTGCTTCAACGCGAAGCGCGCAGCACGTTTCTAAGTCTTTTTGAGGAGGTTCTGCCTCCTTCTAGGGAGGGATTGCTGTATTGTCAGCGTCCCTCCTTTGATTTTATCTCATTTGAGGAGGTTTCCCTATGAAACTGAAGAAATTGGCACTCGTGCTGACCGGCGCTCTCGTGAGCCTTGCCCTCGTCGGCTGCGGCGGTGGAGATCAGGCAAAGCAGGAGAGCAAGGTGTTGCGCGTCGGCGCTGCGGTGGATTTCGCTCCGTTCGAGTTCCAGGATGAGGGACAGAAGGAGTATCAGGGCTTTGACATGGATCTCATCCGTGCCGTCGCAAAGGAGATGGGCAGTGAGGCGGAGATTCAGAACATCGGTTTTGACGGCCTTATTCCCGCCCTGCAGGCGAAGAATATCGACGTCATCATCAGCGGTATGACGATCAACGATGAGCGCAAGCAGAAGGTGAACTTCTCCGACCCGTACTATCAGTCGGGTCTCACGATGGTTGTGCGTAGCGATGAGGAGCAGATCAAGTCCTTCAAGGATCTGAAGGGGCACAAGGTTGCCGTCCAGATCGGCACGACCAGCGCGAACATGGTGAAGGAGATGGAGGGCGTCACTGTCACCGAGCTGAACACGCCCGCAGACTGCTTCATGGAGCTCAAGGCGCGCGGCGTTGACGCTGTCGTCAACGACCGTCCTGTCAACGACTACTACATCAACCAGACGCAGGCGGTCGGCGTGAAGTCGCTCGAGGACAAGCTCTCGGCAGAGGACTACGGCATTGCGATGGCGAAGGACAACGTCGAGCTTCAGAAGAAGGTCAATGAGGCTCTCAAGAAGCTGCATGACAACGGCGAATACGATAAGATCTATCAGAAGTGGTTCGGCGCGAGCAAGTAAGTGCTGAATGACGTTCAAACGGCGCAGATGGAAATTTCCATCTGCGCCGTTTTGTTTCACAGTAAATCGAACGTCTTTCTTGCGAGATACAGGGGGATGTTGGTGATTGCACCGTCTTTTTGATAGTTGCGCTTTGAAAAGCGCAGGGCGTGTATTGGCTTGTGGTCGGTGATGTACCTCTTGAATGAGGGAGCAGCTTTGCTCTCACCGCCCTTGACCTCTACGGGAACGATATCACTGCCCGTCTGCAGCAAGAAATCTATTTCGCTGTTCTTCGTACTGTAATAGCGGGGCTCGCATGCAAACAGCCCGTGAAACTGCTGCAATATGTAGTTTTCAGTCAATGGGCCTTTGAACTGGTAATCGGTTTTAAGGAGAATCGCACTGTTATCGATCCCTGCCATATACTTTAGAAGCCCCGTGTCAAAGACAAAGAGTTTGAACTGATCGCGCTTGTCAAATGCGGCGAGGGGATGTTCCGGCTTGGAGACATTGTAGACGCGGTTGAGCATGCCTGCGGACACGAGCCATTCGATTGCCTCCTCGAATTCGCGTGCTCTGCCTCCGCTGCGGACAGTGCCGTACATGAACTTCTCATTTGGTTTGGCAAGCTGCGCGACAATGCTGCGGAATATGAGAAGAATGCGCCCGCTGTTGACGTTTCCGTTGTGTTTGGAAAAATCGTTTTCATAGATTGTGATGAGTTCGCGCTGAATTTCTGATACTTTGGCAGGATCTTTATACGTTTCCCAAGAGGCGACACATTCCGGCATCCCACCGATGATGAGATAATTGTTGTAGGTATCGAGCAGACGCTGGTGAAAGACTTCCTCAATGATCTGCTCTTTTTGTATGCTTTCATAATATGAATAAAGAGTGGGAGCAGTTGCCGCGAGAAATTCATCAAAGGTCAGCGGCTGGATGTCGAGCAGGTTGACCATACCGACGGGATAGGATTTGGGGGTGGCAAGCAGTGTGCCGAGCAGACTCCCCGCAGTAATGATGTGGTAGTCATTCGCCTTTTCTCTGAAGTATTTGAGCGCGTTCAAAGCAGCGGGGCACTCCTGAATTTCGTCGAAGATGAGAAGCGTCGTGTGCGGCTCGATTTTCTCACCTGCAACCATTGAGAGCAATTCCACAATGCGGTGAGGGTTTTTGTTCGTTTCAAAGATGGAG
>NZ_CP016201.1:2840068-2842439 GCF_001683335.1 Selenomonas sp. oral taxon 126 | reverse complement strand
ATGGAGTTCAATGTATCATCTTCGTCAAAATTGAAATAGACGGAATTGCTGTAGTGAGATTTCCCAAAGTCTTTCATCAGCCATGTCTTGCCAACCTGACGCGCGCCTCTCAGAACGAGAGGCTTCCGATCCGGACGGGTCTTCCAGTGCAGCAGAGCGTGTGTTGCATTGCGGTTCATAGGATCACCATCCTTTTTTCATTTGGAAAATAGCAAATCACGTTTTTCTGGGGGTTTGATGATTATTTTACACGTTTTTCCAGATGAATTCAAATAAAAATACACGTTTTTCTAAATAAAGGCACCTGACGGAGAGGAAGTATCCGTCAGGTGCTCAATTCATGGGGAACAAACCCTCACAATCCCTGCCATATCCTCGGGCAGAGTGGCGGTGACGGTCAGGCGTTCCCGTGTGCGCGGGTGGATGAGGGTGAGCTGCGCGGAGTGGAGGGCGTGACGTGCGATGAGTGCGGTGCTGCCGCCGTAGAGATCATCGCCGAGCAGGGGATGACCAATGTGCGCGAGGTGGACGCGGATCTGATGGGTGCGTCCCGTCTCAAGGCGCAGCCGCAGGAGCGTGTACTTGCCGTCCGTCCACACTGTTTCGTAATGCGTTCGCGCAGGCTTGCCGTCGAGGGCGACATGGCGCAGGATGATGCTCGGCAGGGCGCGCTCAATGGGGGCATCGATCGTGCCCTCTGCGGGTGAGATTGCCCCTTCAATCAGCGCCAGATACCTGCGTTCCAGTACGTTTGCACGCGCAATCTGATGCTGTACCTCGGGGCGCTTTGCAATGAGCAGCAGACCCGTTGTGTTGCGGTCAAGGCGGTGGCAGGGGTGGAAGTCGAGCGCTGTGCCGCGCGCAGCATAGAGTCCGAGTACGGCATTCGCGACCGTACCGCGCAACTCCCGCGTCGTTGGATGGACGAGCTGTCCTGCGGGCTTGTCGATGATGAGGAGATCGTTGTCCTCATATATAATCGTGAGCGGCAGCTGTTCGGGTGTGACAGAGGAGACGATGGGCAGTTCATAGGAGACAATATCACCCGCACGCAGCATCGTGCGCGCAGCAATCGAGGGGACGCCGTTCACGGCGAATGTTCCGCTGTGTTTGATCCGTTTCCAGAGCCCCGAGGAGATGCCGCGCGTGCGCATCAGGTACGCCTTTGCGGGGCATGTTTCATCTGCGCGCAGGTCAACCGTGATTTCCATTACTCGCTCTGTTTCTGCTCCTGACCGCGCAGGGCGAGGATGATGCGGAAGGAGATGGAGAGGATGATTGCAATGACGGTTGCGAGCGCCATGCCACGCAGCGTGACCGTGCCGATGGTGAGGCTCGCCGTCGATACGCCGACGCCCATGACGATGGAGGTGAGGAGGAGGTTCATCGGATTGTTGTAGTCCACCTTTGCCTCGACGAGAATGCGGATGCCCGAGGCGGCGATGACGCCAAAGAGCAGCATGGAGACGCCGCCCATAACGGGGGTCGGGATGCTCTGGATGAGCGCGGCGAGCTTGCCGAGACAGGAGAGCAGGATTGCAAAGATTGCTGCGCCGCCGATGACCCACGTGGAGTAAACCTTTGTGATGGCGAGGACGCCGATGTTCTCACCGTACGTCGTGTTCGGCGTCGAGCCGAAGAAGCCGGAGAAGATCGTCGAAATGCCGTTGCCGAGGAGGGAACGGTCAAGTCCCGGATCCTTTGCGAGATTGCGTCCGACAATGTTGCCCGTCACGATGAGATGTCCGATGTGCTCCACAACGACGACGATGGAGGCGGGCAGGATGATGAGGATCGCGCGCAGGTCGAACTCCGGTGTGTAGATGGTTGGCAGCGCCAGCCACGGCGCACTTTCAACGTGAGACAGATCGACAATTCCCGCACAGAATGCGATGATGTAGCCCGCGACCACGCCAATCAGAATCGGGATGATGGAGAGGAAGCCACGAAATGCCATCGAGGCAAAGATGGTGATGGCAAGGGTTGCGATTGAGACGAAGATGATGGTGGCATCCGTGTTTTCCCCCGTAAGCCCTGCCATATTTGCCGCCGTCGGCATGAGTTCGAGTCCGATGACCGCAACGATCGCGCCCATCGAGGCGGGCGGAAAGATCACATCGATCCAGCTTGTCCCGATGGTGTGCACGATGAAGCTGACCACACAGAACACAATGCCGACGACGATGAAGCCGCCGAGCGCCGCCTCGTAGCTGTACTGTGAGAGTACGAGAAAGACGGGCGAGAGAAACGCGAAGCTCGAACCAAGATAGGCGGGAATTTTCCCCTTGCAGAGAATCAGGTAGAAGAGCGTACCGATGCCGTTGAAGAGCAGCACGGTCGCGGGGTTGACGTGGAACAGGATCGGAACGAG
>NZ_CP016201.1:2813996-2839677 GCF_001683335.1 Selenomonas sp. oral taxon 126 | reverse complement strand
CACGGTCGCGGGGTTGACGTGGAACAGGATCGGAACGAGCACCGTCGAGCCGAACATCGCAAAGAGATGCTGCAGGGACAGCGGGATGGTGGTGAGGAGCGGCGGGCGCTCCGTGGTGTCAATGGTTCTTTGGGACATGATGAATCACTCCGTTTCAGATGGATAAATGCACGTATGAGCGCTCCTATGATACCATAGACGGAGGCAGGGGACAATCATCATTTCAGCGGAGCGCTTTCAGGCTTGCAGTTTTTTGCGGAATTCGCTAAGATAGTCGCATGAATGAATGCAAGTAAGGATGTGACCTATGAAATATCCAATGAAACTCATTGCACCGCTGAAGGACTACCTCTGGGGCGGCACGCGGCTCAGGGATGAATACGGAAAGGAAACGCAGCTGACAAAGATCGCCGAGAGCTGGGAGCTCGCCTGTCACAAGGATGGCAGGAGTGTCATAGCAAATGGTGCGGCGGCAGGGCAGACCCTCGCGGACTGGCTTGCGGATGCGGGGACGGATGCGCTCGGCACGCGTGCGGCAAAGTTTCCATATTTCCCTCTGCTCATCAAGCTCATCGATGCGCACGATGATCTCTCCGTGCAGGTGCACCCCAACGACGATTATGCCCTGCGCGTCGAGGGGGAGTTCGGCAAGACGGAGCTGTGGTACGTGGTGGACGCTGCACCGGGGGCGGAGCTGCTCTATGGTTTTGCGCATGAAATATCAAAGGAGGAGTTCGCACGGCGGATTGCGGACAACACGCTCCTTGATGTCGTGCGCCACGTACCCGTGCAGAAGGGTGATGTCTTCTTCATCCCCGCAGGGACGCTCCACGCAATCGGCAAGGGCATTCTCATCTGCGAGATTCAGCAGAACTCGAATACGACGTATCGGATCTACGACTACGGGCGCATCGGTGCGGATGGAAAGCCGCGCGACCTCCATATCGAAAAGGCGCTTGATGTGACCTCTCTTGCGCCCGTTCCCACGCATGCGTGCGGCATTGAGGTCGATCTCTTTGCAGGCGCGCGGGCATGCCTCCTGGCGGCGTGCGACTATTTCACCGTGTATCATCTCGCCGTGGAGGGGGGATGCGAGTTTACTGTGGGCGAAGACTCGTTTCAGTGTCTGACCGCGCTTTCGGGCAGCATGCAGCTTCGCAGCGAAACGGACGAGCTGAGCATCAAGAAGGGCGAGAGCGTCTTCCTGCCCGCAAATTTGGGGCAATGTGCGCTCAAGGGCACGGGTGAGCTGATTCTCAGTAAAATATAGAGCAGAACGGGCGGGGCTTGACGGCTTTGTTATAATGAAACCGTTAGGAGAACTTTTATTAGTAAAGCCGATTGGAAGGTGAGACTCATCGAATTTCATGCCTTGACAAAGGAAGACAAGCCTCTGCTTGATCGCTATTTTCGTGCGAATTACTACGAGAATTCGCATTTTAACTTTACGAATCTCTATATGTGGCGCGAGCCGTTCCATGTCCACATCGCCGAGGAGGACGATGTCCTCTACGTTGTGAGCGAGTGGAAGGCGCGCGTCTCCGCCTTGCAGCCGTTCTGCGATCCCGCGCTGTACCCGGCAGCGACGAAGAAGCTGCTCGCGTACTTCGAGGAGATTGCGCAGCCGTTTCACATCTATGATATGGAGCACGGCTATGCGGATTTCCTGCGCTCCTGCGACTGCGCTACGTTTGAGGTGGTCGCCGATCGCGACAATTTCGACTATGTATACCTTGCCGAAAAGCTCATCAGCCTCGCGGGGCGCAAGCTGCACTCGAAGAAGAACCATCTGAATGCGTTCCGCAAGGAGCATCCCGATGCTGAGTTCGTCCCGATCACGGATGAGGTTGTAACGCTGTGCAAGCTGGAGCTGAACAGCTGGTACAAGCAGCATCGTCAGGAGGACGGCACGGTTGATCCGTTCATCGGCTACGAGCGCGCGGCGATTCTCGAGGTGCTGAACAACTTCGAGGACTTCGGTCTGAAGGGCGGCGCAATCCTCCTCGGTGGGCGCGTCATCGCCTTTACATTCGGCGAGCAGCTGAACACGGATACGGCGGTGATCCATGTGGAGAAGGCAGATCCCGAGCTGCGCGGCGCGTATCCTGCGATCAATCAGGGCTTCGTGGAGCATGCGTGGAGTCATCTGACCTACATCAACCGCGAGGAGGATATGGGCATCGAGGGGCTGCGCAAGGCAAAGGAGTCCTATAAGCCCGAGAAGCTGATTGAGAAGTTTAATGCGACCTTGGTCGGATTTGCAAACTGCCCGTGAATATGGTAAGATAGCACAACGCTAGGGAATCGCTGATAAAATGAAGTTCTCCGGATTGGCAGCAGATTTTTTGTTCTGCCAAGGAAATAAACCGGACGCATAGCAAAAGAGCTATGTGGAGGATTTATTGACGATGGCAGGGCGAAAAGGATGCGCCAAGGCGGCGGGACTGAATTTATCAGTGCTTCCCTATGAAACGCAGGTACGCCCTTCGCCCCACAGCGGCGGAGGGCTTTCTTGTTTATTTAGATGATGCAATGAAATATGATACAGGGGGGACGATCATGAATCACACGAAGTACACAAAGGGATACTACATGCCGCCCGAGATCCGTCTGGACTGGCTGCGCAAGGACGCGCCGGACAAGGCGCCGATCTGGTGCTCGGTCGATCTGCGCGACGGCAATCAGGCACTTATCATCCCGATGAGCCTCGATGAAAAGCTCGCGTTCTTCGATCTTCTCGTGCGCGTGGGGTTCAAGGAGATCGAGGTCGGTTTCCCCGCAGCCTCTGATACAGAGTATGAATTCCTGCGCCGCCTCGTCGAGGACAATCTCATCCCCGACGATGTGACCGTGCAGGTGCTGACACAGGCGCGGGAGCATATCATCCGAAAGACGTTTGATGCGCTGCGCGGCGTGAAGAACGCGATTGTGCATGTCTACAACCCCACGTCTGCAGCACAGCGCGAGCAGGTATTTGCACGCTCGAAGGAAGAGATCCTGCAGATCGCCGTGGACGGCGCAAAGCTTCTCAAGCAGCTGACGGAGGAGGCGGGCGCGAACTACCGCTTCGAGTACTCGCCCGAGAGTTTCACGGGCACGGAGCCCGAATATGCGCTCGAAGTCTGCAATGCCGTTCTCGATGTGTGGCAGCCCACGCCCGATCGCAAGGCGATCATCAATCTTCCCTCGACGGTTCAAATGTCGATGTCACACGTCTACGGAATGCAGATTGCCTACGTCAATGAGCGGCTGAAATACCGTGACAGCGTCGTCCTTTCCCTCCACCCGCACAACGACCGCGGCTGCGGCGTAGCAGATGCGGAGATGGGGCTGCTCGCGGGTGCAGACCGTGTCGAGGGCACACTCTTCGGCAACGGGGAGCGCACGGGCAACGTCGACATCATCACCGTCGCGATGAACATGTTCGCGCTCGGTGTCGATCCGAAGTTGGACTTCTCCGATCTCCCACACCTCGTCGAGGTCTACGAGCAGGTGACGCGCATGCAGGTCAACCCGCGCCAGCCGTACTCGGGTGCACTCGTCTTTGCCGCGTTCTCAGGCTCGCATCAGGACGCGATTGCCAAGGGCATGAAGCACTGGGAGGAGAACAAGCCGCAGCACTGGTCGCTGCCCTATCTCTACATCGATCCGAAGGATATCGGGCGCACGTACGACGGCGATGTCATCCGCATCAACAGCCAGTCGGGCAGGGGCGGTGTCGGCTATATCATGGAGCAGCAGTACGGCATCAGCATGCCGAAGAAGATGCGCGAGGATCTCAGCTACCGCGTGAAGTCCGTATCCGACAGCGGACACAAAGAACTCCTGCCGGACGAGATCTACAAGGTGTTCACGGACACCTATGTCAACGTCATCTTCCCGTTCGAACTCACGGATTTCCATCTGAAAAAGCAGCCGGACGGCACGCGCATGGGCGACGTTCATCTCAAGGTGGACGGCGAGGATCGCACGTATGAAGCGCGCGGCAACGGGCGTCTGGACGCGATCTCGAACGCCCTGCAGGCGAACCTCGGGCTTCACTACACGAATCTGACCTACAGCGAGCATGCCCTCGAGATCGGGCAGACCTCGCGCGCCATCTCCTACATCAGTATTACGGGGGAGGATGGCAATGTCTACTGGGGGGCAGGTCTGGACACGGACATCATCACCTCGTCCATCCTCGCGCTCTTCAGCGCGATCAACCGCATGAAGGCGGGGCATTGAGAACGTGACCGATCTCGTTGCCGAAAAACTGAAACTGTTGCCGGAGTCTCCGGGCGTCTACCTCATGAAGGACGCGCGTGGGAAGATCATCTACGTGGGCAAGGCGATCGTGCTCAAGAACCGCGTTCGGCAGTATTTTCAGAGCAGCCGCAATCAGGCGCCGAAGGTGCGCGCGATGGTCTCGCACGTCGCCGACTTCGAGACGATCATGACGGCGAACGAAGTCGAGTCGCTGATCCTTGAGGCGAATCTCATCAAGAAACATCGTCCGCGCTACAATATACGGCTGAAGGACGACAAGAGTTACCCCTATGTGAAGGTGACGGTGCAGGAGGAATATCCGCGCGTCTTCATCACGCGGCGCGTGCTGCGTGACGGCGCGCGTTACTTCGGCCCCTATACGAATGTGACGGCGCTGCGGGACAGCTTGAAGCTCCTGAAGCGCCTTTTTCCTCTGCGTACGTGTCGGACGATGCCCGACCGGCCGTGCCTCGAGTACCATATCAAGCGCTGTCTCGCGCCCTGCGTGGGCAAGGTGGGGGAGGAGGACTATCGTGCGATGATCCGTGCCGTCCTCCTCTTCCTCGAGGGACGGACGGACGATGTGGAGCGCGAGCTCGAGCACCGCATGAATCTTGCGGCGGAGGCGTATCACTTCGAGACGGCGGCACGTCTCAGGGATCAACTCAGTGCCGTGCGCAAGGCGGCGGAGCGGCAGAACATCGTGACAGGCGCGGGGGATCAGGATGCGCTCGGCATGGCGCGCTCGGCGGCGGGTGTCTGCGTGCAGATCTTCTTCATCCGCGGGGGCAAGATGATCGGGCGCGAGCACTTCCTCTTGCGCGGGAGCGAGGAGGAGAGCGATGCGGACATCCTGCGCGCGTTTCTCGAGCAGTACTACAATCAGGCGACCTTCGTGCCGCGCGAGGTGCTGCTGCCGCATACGATTGACGACGCTGCGCGTGCGGTCATCGAGCAGTGGCTTGCCGAGAAAAAGGGCGGGGGCAAGGTCGCCCTCCTCACGCCGCAGCGCGGGACAAAGCGCGATATCGTGACAATGGCGACGGGCAACGCGGAGAAATTCCTTGCGGACGAGGAGACGCGCCGCAGTCTTGCGGACGAAGCGACCCTTGGCGCAGTCGAGGAACTCGGGCGCTATCTCGGACTCAAGAAACCGCCGCGCCGCATGGAATGCTTTGACATCTCGCACAATCAGGGGCAGGAGACTGTGGCGTCGATGGTCGTCTTCGAGGATGGCATGCCGAAGAAATCGGACTATCGACGTTTCAAGATTCGGAGCGCGGAGGGCAAGCCCGACGACTTCCTCTCCATGCGTGAGGTGACGACACGCCGCTATGTGGGGCTGCCCGAGGATGAGCTGCCCGACCTCATCATCATTGACGGCGGCAAGGGACAGCTCTCCTCCGCGCTCGAGATCATCCGAAATGAGGCAGGGCACAAGGACGTACCTGTCGTCGGTCTCGCAAAGCAATTCGAGCTCATCTTTACCGAGGGGAACTCTGAGCCGGTCGAGCTGCCGCGCCGCAGCCAGTCCCTCTACCTCGTCCAGCGCATCCGCGACGAGGCACACCGCTTTGCGATCACCTTTCATCGCAAACTGCGCGGCAAGCGCAACCTCGTCTCCGTGCTCGATCACATCGTCGGCGTCGGACCAAAGCGGCGGCAGAGTCTTTGGACGCACTTCGGCACACTTGATAAGATCAAGGCGGCATCCGTCGATGAACTCGCTGCGGCTCCCGGGATGAATCGCCCGGCAGCAGAGGCGATTGTGCATTTTTTCGACGCGCAGCGCGCACTCCGTGGGAAGAATTAGCGATTCTTTTACTTTCATCCGGTGTGTTTGTGTTGGTTGCGACGCACAAGATAGGATTCTCCCCCAAAAATGACGAACTGTATGATTGCAATGCAGTTCTGATTATTGTAAAATTATCAAAAAGATTTGAAATTGATGACATCTCGTTGAGGGGGTGTCGCACGATGATCATCTTTCAGCGTATGCGGATATGGGGTGCGACGCTTCTGCTCACGGCAGGGATTATCCTTGCAGCCTGCGGCACAGAGCCGCAGAGCGTGCAGTCGGATGAGAATATCGTTGTTGTCTACAACTGTAATACGGATGACTGGACAGCTCCGCTTGCCAAAGAGTTTCAGGAGCAGACAGGCGTCGAGGTACGGTTCGTTGACGGCAGTTCGGAGGAACTCATGGCTCGTGTTCGCACGGAGCAGGAGAACCCGCACGGCGATATCATATGGGGCGGCACAGCGGACGCCTATGTCACGCTTGAGTCCTATCTCGAACCCTATGTGTCACCCGAAAAATCTGCAATTCTACCTAATTTCGTTCGCGAGAACAATGCGTTCTACAACATGGTTTTGGATCCCTATGTCATCGCCTACAACAGTGATCTGGTGAGCGAGGCGGATGCTCCGAAGGGGTGGAGGGATCTGCTCAACCCAAAGTTTCGTGGTCGCATTGCGCTTGCAGATCCCACGAAATCCTCTTCTTCCTATGTTGCCCTCCTGGCGATGATGGATGCCCTCGGTGGTGATTCCGGCATCATTGGACGTATGGCAGAGCAGCTGGACGGGCGCAGTATCACCGGCTCGGCAGCACAGATCAAGGCACTCTCCGATGGGGAGTATGCCGTTACTGCGACATCTGAAGCGTCTGTGCTCACGTATATTGCGGGCAGCGCACACATTAAGATTGTATATCCCGAGGAGGGGACGGAAGTTTCCTCAAGCGGCATTGCAATCATCAAGAATGCGCCGCACGCAGAGAATGCAAAGAGATTTCTGGATTTCATGATGAGCCGTCAGGTTCATGAGCGCCTCGGCGAACATGAACGACGCTCAACGCGTGCCGATATTCCGGCACCGTCGAATCTTCGTCCTCTTTCGGAGATTCGTTACACTTGGTTTGATACGCGGCGCGCCGTCTCCTTTCGGGACGAGTTCCTAAGCAAATGGCGCGCAGCGGTTATCAAATAAATCCCCATTTCCCCCCATCCCCCCATTCCCATATTTTCCCCTTCCAAGACCGTCACGTTTTGTGGCGGTTTTTCCTTTGCTTTTATTTTTTTGTATGAAAATATATTTTTTCAATTTATATATGATTTTACTTGACAGAAATCGGATTTATCCGTATTCTTTCTTTATAGTCTGAACATTAAGGAAGGATAGATGACCTTTCCTTGTTTCGCCGTTTGCCCATTGCGGCAGGAGAGGGGGCTGCGCTATTCATGGGACGATACCGGATCAGCTATCAGCAGCGACTGCTTGCCTATCTGCTCTTTGGCGGGCTCGTTCCGCTCCTCTTGGCCTCCATGATGATCCTCTATACGGCGGACAGCGTCTATGAGAATACGCAGGCAAAGAGCGGGCGTGCCGAGGTGCAGCGTATCTCGCGCGAAATCGACAATCTTGTCGTGAATTATCAGCGCTTGATGAATCCGCTGCTCGTACGCAGGGAGAGTATTGCCTTCCTGCGCGGCGAGCGTGCGGATGTGGAGCATATCTACGGCGATCTCTATACGATTCTGGCGGGACGTTCCGGTGAGATGGCGATCTATCTCCTCTCCGCAGATGGCACACAGGTCATTGCAACGGACGATCTGCCGCGCGACTATCGTCTGCCGGAACATCTGCATTGGGGACTCATCGGGCGTGCGACGGAGCAGCAGGACTGGGTGATCGCTTCGGCAGACCGCTATGAAGCGGATCGCAGGGAAACGGTCTTCTCGATGGCGCGCGCGATTCGTCAGGGGGATGAGCTCCTCGGCTTTGCCGTCATCGACGTGCGGCGCGAGGCGCTTGTGCCGCTCATTCAGCGCGTACAGGACGGCAGCGAGGGGCAGATCATCCTGACGGATCGCTACAACTATGTGATGATGGATATGCTCGATCATCACCGTGAGGGCTTTTCCTCCGTACTCTCTGGATCGGAGGAGGGGGCATCGGAGTCTGTCTTTCGCGATTATTCCTATTCCTCGCAGGATACGGGGTTCACCGTGCATCTGCGGCAGCGTCTGGATTCCACGCCTCTTGATTATCTCTTCCGACTCGTGCTTATGGTGGATGCCGTGGCGCTCAGTATCACGGCGTATCTTGCCTATCGTCTGAGCCGCCATCTCTGGCGGCCGCTGCACACGCTCGCGATGGCGATGCGGCGCGTACGCAGCCGTGATGATTTCTCTGTGCAGGTGGATGTGCAGCGCAGCGATGAGATCGGGGAACTCGCGCTTACGTTTAATAACCTCGTTACGCATATCCGCACGCTGCTCGCGGAAAATCGGGAGCGTGAACGGACACTGCGCGTGGCGCAAGTGAAGTCGCTCACGGAGATGATAAAGCCGCACTTTATGTATAATACGCTCAACCTCATCAAGTGGAGTGCAAAGCTTGGCGACAGTGAGGGGGCTGCCGACATTGCCGTGCAGCTGGGGAAGCTGCTGCGCGCCTCGGTGAGCATGAAGGAGTTTGTGACGGTTGCGGAGGAGCTGACGTTTCTCCGCACGTATCTGAAGATTCAGCAGCGCCGTTTCGAAGGGCGGCTGAAGGTGACCGTACGTGTCGCGTCTTCGGCATATGGCTGCTACGTGCCGAAGCTGATTTTGCAGCCGCTCGTAGAGAATGCAATTCAGCACGGCATCGAGATGACAGAGGGCGGCGGGCGCATTGAAATCACGGGTGCGATGGAGGACAATTATCTCATCTTTCGCGTCAAGGACAACGGACAGGGGATGTCACTCGAGCGCCGACAGGAAGTTCTTGCACGGCGGGACGACAATCATTTCGGACTTTACAATGTGCACATGCGCGCAGTGCTGAATGGGGATGAAACGTGCGGGATTGAACTGCACAGCATGGAGGGGAAGGGAACGGAGGTAATTTTGACGTTGAGGCACTGGGAGGAGGCTCCTCATTATGATTAAAGTGCTGATTATTGATGACGAACCCATGCAGCGCGAGGGCATTATGCGCCTGACGCCGTGGGAGGATTTCGGCGCCGAGGTCATTGGTGCGGCGGGCAGCGGCATGGAGGGGATACTCCTCGCGCGCGAGCATCGACCCGATGTGCTGATCGTGGATATCAAGATGCCGGGGCTCTCGGGTCTCGATGTGATTGCGCGTCTGCGCGAGGAATTGGATGCAGAGTACATTATTCTCTCAGGCTATAGTGAGTTCGAGTACGCGCAGCAGGCAATCTCCCTCGGCGTATGTGCCTATCTCCTGAAGCCGCTCGACGATGAGGAGCTTGTCTCGGCTGTGCAGCTGGCAGCGACGCATATCGAGGAGCGCCGCTTTCACCTCCACGATTTGCCGGCGGGGGAGCGTATTCCTGCGCCGATCCGCCTGCCGGAGGAGGAGCCGATTCGCGGCTATCTCCTGCACGCCGTACGTCATATGGAGGAGCATATGGCGGAGCCGATCACCGTGCGCGAGGTTGCCGATGAACTGGGGCTCAGTGTCAGCTATCTCCACAAGCTCTTTGCGCGCTGCGGCACCTCGTTCAGTGCCTACCTCACAGACTGTCGCTTGCGCCGCGCAGGTCAGATGCTGCGCGAGGGCGACGAGAAGATCTATGCGGTCGCCGCCGCCTGCGGCTATCAGGACACGCGTTATTTCAGCAAGATCTTTCAGAAGCATATGGGGGTCAAGCCGTCGGAATACCGCCATGGCAAAAATTTATAAAAATTTTTCCGAACCCTCTAGCCAAACGAAAAAATATGTTGTAATATAATAATTGTTATTGGGTAGTAGTTTGTATATAAGCCTAACTGCCCAATACATCTGTGTATTATATTGAAGGAGGGGTTCCCATGAAGACATGGGTTTGTTCGGTTTGCGGCTGGGTCTATGATGAGGCGGTCGGCGACGCTGACTATGACCTCGCTGCAGGTGTGGCGTTTGAGGATCTGCCGGAGGATTTTGTCTGCCCGCTCTGCGGCGTGGACAAGTC
Source organism: Selenomonas sp. oral taxon 126 (assembly GCF_001683335.1). GTDB lineage: Bacteria > Bacillota > Negativicutes > Selenomonadales > Selenomonadaceae > Centipeda. The sequence goes on along the minus strand of NZ_CP016201.1, from coordinate 2,829,467 downwards.
GCTGTTTGAGCAGCAGGAGTAACGCTGTCTTTTTAGGAGAGTGACCCCGCGTATGCGGGGTTTTTTCATGCCCAATGTATGAGCCTTCTCTCAAATGTTTTGCTTTTCATGGAAAAATCCCGTATAATGAACGGCAGAATTTATTGTGAGGGGACTTGTCTTTGGCAGAACAAATTGAAATCAGCGTGATTTTCCTTGTCTATATGCTTGTGATGATGGGGATTGGTGTCTATTACTACCGGCGCACGCGCAATATGAGCGACTACTTCCTCGGCAATCGGAAGCTCGGCGCGTGGGTGACTTCGATGAGCGCCGAGGCGTCGGATATGTCGGGCTGGATGCTCATGGGGCTGCCCGGCTTTGCGTATGTGGCAGGACTCAATGCGGGGTGGATTGCGCTGGGGCTTGCGCTTGGCACGTGGGCGAATTGGCAGTTCATCGCGGCGCGTCTGCGCGTCTATACGGAGCTCGCGAACAACTCTCTGACACTGCCGGATTTCTTTGAGAACCGCTTCTTTGCAACGTCGGGGGCGCTGCGCATTGTGCCTGCGATCTTTATTTTGATCTTCTTCATTCTCTATACATCTTCGGGCTTCGTTGCGGCGGGACGTCTCTTCGAGACGATCTTTCATCTGCCGTATCTCACGGCTCTGCTTGCAGGCGCGGGCGTGGTCGTCTTCTATACGCTTGTCGGCGGCTTCCTTGCTGTGTCACGCACGGACTTCATCCAGGGCGTGATGATGTTCTTCGCGATCCTCGTGGTACCCGTGGGCGCTGCCGTCATGCTCGGCGGCTTCACGGCGACGGCGGAGCTGATCTATGCGGAGCACGCTTCGTTCTTCTCGCCGCTGACGAAGGTGGATGGGAGCACGCTCGGTTTCATCGAGTTCATCTCGCTCATGGCATGGGGCATCGGCTATTTCGGACAGCCGCATATCCTCGTGCGCTTCATGGCGATTCGGCACGCGGAGGAGCTGCCACAGGCAACGCGCATTGCAATGGCGTGGGTGGTGATATCGCTCTCGGCGGCGATTCTGGTCGGCATGGTCGGCGCAGTCTTCCTCAGGACACCGCTCGAGGGAACGGCGGCGGAGACGGTCTTCCTCGCAATGGCAGGGGAACTCTTCCCGCCCCTTGTAGCAGGGCTGATCCTCGCGGCGGTGCTTGCAGCGATCATGAGTACGGCATCCGCGCAGCTGCTCGTTGCGGCATCGGCGTTCGCGCAGGATATCTATCGGCGCAGCTTCCGCCCGCATGCACAGCAGGTGGAGCTCGTCTGGGTGAGCCGTCTGTCCGTGCTCGCGATTGCGGCGGCGGCGATCTATCTGGGGCTCAGTCCTGATAACTTTATCCTCGATATGGTGGCATACGCATGGGCGGGCTTTGGTGCCTCGTTCGGCCCCGCGCTTCTCATGTGTCTGTTCTGGCGGCGTACAACGGAGCGCGGCGTGCTTGCGGGGATTGTGACGGGCGGCATTACGGTGCTCGTCTGGAAGCAGTTTGCGCTCTTCGGGCTCTATGAGATCGTGCCGGGCTTTTTGCTCGGTCTGCTTGCAATCTACGTTGTGAGCAAGCTGGATCGGGAGCCCGCACCCGAGGTGACGGAGCTCTTTGACCGCGTAGACCGCAGGTGATTGTTGCATTTGTTACTGCATTTGCAGTGTTTCAGTGATACATTTTTGTTGGGGAGGACAGGATGTCATTTACATTTACACACGTGAATTTCAATGTGCTGGATCTTGTGCGCAGCATGGACTTCTATGAGAAGGCATTCGGCTTTCGCGAGAAGCGCCGTCTCGAGGCAGAGGGCTTCACACTCGTCTATCTCTCAGATGGCGTGACGGATTTCGAGCTCGAGCTGACCTATCTCCATGAGCGCACGGAGCCGTACAATCTCGGGGAAAAGGAGTTCCATCTCGCGCTCTTTACGGATGATTACGCCGCAGCACGTGCAAAGCATGACCAGATGGGCATCATTTGCTATGAAAATGCGGAGATGGGCATTTATTTCGTTGAAGATCCGGACGGGTACTGGGTGGAAGTTTTGCCAAAAAACATGTGACGAAAGCCGTTGTTTCGTGTATAATAAAGGATGCATGTAACGATCCGTAAAAGAGGGTGAATTTGTATGGGGAAATTACGGGTGCTGATCGTGGACGACTCCAAGATCAGCCGCGTGATGATTGCGGAAAATCTAAGGGAAACGGATTTTGAGGTCTGCGGTATGGCTGCGGACGCGGTGGAGGCGCTGAGACTCTATACGGAGCTGCAGCCGGATCTCGTGACGATGGATATGAATCTGCCGGATGCAAACGGGGTGGAGTGTAGCAGACGCATTCTTGCTGCAGATGAGGATGCAAAGATTCTGATGATCAGCGCGATGAAGGATCTGAACCTCATCACGCAGGGGAAGACTGTCGGGATTCGGGCATTTTTGCAGAAACCGGTGGCGAAGTCCGATCTCGTGGACACGCTCCATCTGATCTGCGAGTCCGGTGTCAGTCAGGAGTCGGCGTTTCGTGAACTCTATGCCAAGCCGTTTGCGCGTGGTCTCCAACAGGGACTCGCAGGGCTTCTCGGCATGGAGGGGGAGGCGGAGATTGAGCCATATGAGTCGCGCTCACTCGATGTGAGCGGTGCAGCGGTCATCATCGGCATCACGGGATTTACGACGGGGCGTGCGATTCTCTATGTGGACGAGTCTGTGATCCCACTCTTTGCGATGCATATGCTCGGACGCGCGACCGTGGAAGAGATCGACGATGTTGAGGCTGTCGATGCCGTGGAGGAAGCGGCGAACATCTTCGCGGGACGTGCTGTCTCGAAGATCAACAACGTACTTGAGGGGAAGGAACTGCGCCTGACACCGCCGGGGACGATTCGTGGGGCGCAGGTGCATATTGTCAGCCCCCGTATGACGACGTTCTGTATCAGCGTACGGCTGCCGATCGGAATGGTGCAGATGAATGTGGGCTTTGCAGAGGGAGAGTAATCGATGGATGCAAAACTGATCAATCCTTTTGTGGATGCCTTTACAACGGTCATGCCGATGCTGGGATTCCCCGAACCGACGCGGACAAAGCTATACGCGGCGTCAACGCGGGTCAAGAGTCTCGGTGTGTCGATGCTGGTCGGCTTTACGAAGCAGATTCGCGGTAATGTCGTCTACAATATGAGTGAGGATACGGCGCGGTTCATTGCCTCCCAGATGATGATGGGCATGCCGGTGGAGGCGTTCGACGAGATGGCGCAGAGTGCAATCTCGGAGCTCAGCAATATGCTGACGGCACATACAGCGACGAATATCACGGGGCTTGGTCTCGATGTCGATATATCGACGCCGTCGCTGACCGTTGGCAAGGACTTCGAGGTCAAGATCAGCGATGGGCAATATCTCGTTGTGGAGATGAATCTGAGCGGTCAGCTGGTGGATCTGGCGATTGCCGTCGATCAGAATTAGGCTATGCAGGACACTTTTTATCGGAGGAGCGATTCGATGAAGGGTGCGGAGCAGGTGCGTGTCTCCATTGATGGGAGACAGGTGGATGCTGCGGGAGAGGAGAGCCGCATTGCGCTGTCCGTTATCGGACGGCGTTTTTTGCGTGGTGAGAGTCGTTATGTGAGCTACGAGGACAGTGACCTCATCGAGGGCGCTGTTGTGCCCTCTGTGTTGCGGGTCGGTGCAGCGGGGATTATGCTGCAGCGGCGCGGCATTGTGCGCTGGACACAGCATTTTGCCGCAGGTGAGGAGCGCACAAGCAACTACCGTACGCCATACGGCACCTTCCGCATCAAGACTGAGACACGCCGTCTGCGGATGCGCACGTTTCCCGATGGGCGGGAGGATATATATATATTCTATACGCTCTATGTGGACGGCGTGCGGCAGAGCGATAATACGCTCGAGATACGGATCGAACCTATGATGTAAAGGAGCAACAGCAAAGGTGGATATAAAACACGAGATCGAACAGGCACTCATATGTGCGGTAGAAGCGGCTGTGGCGGCGGGAGAGCTGCCGGCGGGAGGAACGCTCCCCCCTGTCCTTCTGGAAGAACCGCCGGAAAAGGAACTCGGCGACTTTGCGACGAATTTCGCCATGCAGTCGGCACGCGTCTTCCGTCAGCCGCCGCAGAAGATTGCAGCGGCGATTCGGGCGCATCTCGCGGGCGACTGGCTCGATCGTGCGGAGGTTGCAGGTCCCGGCTTCCTCAATCTCTACCTCAAAAAGACAGTGCTCGCAGATACGCTGCGAGCCATACTCGCGGCGGGGGAGGACTACGGCACGCTCCCCCCGCAGGATGCCCCGCGCATTCAGGTGGAGTATGTCAGCGCGAACCCGACGGGCCCGCTGCACGTTGGGCATGGTCGCGGCGCAGCCGTCGGCTCGGCGCTCGTGAAGCTGCTGCGCACGGCGGGCTATGCGGTCGACAGCGAGTACTATGTGAACGATGCGGGCAATCAGATGAATCTCCTCGCCGTCTCGGTGAATGCGCGCTATCTGGAACTCCTCGGCAAAGAGGTGGAATTCCCTGAGAACGGCTACCACGGTGCGGATATTGTGGAGACGGCGCAGCGGATCATCGACCGCGAGGGGGACAAGTACCTCGCCCTGCCCGAGGAGGAGCGCCTGCAGCTCTTTCAGGATGTCGCCTACCGCGAGAAGCTTGCGGCGCTCGAGGAGGATCTGGCGGATTTCGGCGTGACGTTCGACCGTTGGTACAGTGAGCGCACGCTGCATCCCGATGCTGTGCGCCGCGTGGTAGACGTGCTGCTCGAGCGCGGGAAGGCATACGAGCAGGACGGTGCCGTCTGGCTGCGTTCGACGGACTATGGGGACGACAAGGATCGCGTGATCTTCCGCGATAATGGCGTGCCGACCTATCTCGCGGCGGACATCGCCTACCATGACGACAAATATGAGCGCGGCTACGGCCGCCTCATCAACATCTGGGGCGCCGACCACCACGGCTATGTGGCGCGCGTCAAGGCGGCGATGGCGGCGCTCGGGCACGATCCCGAGAAGCTCACGGTGCTCCTTCTGCAGATGGTGAGCCTCTATCGTGACGGGGAGCTCGTGAAGCTCAGCAAGCGCACGGGCGAGACGGTCACGCTGCGCGAGCTGATGGAGGAGGTCGGCGTCGATGCGGCGCGTTACTTCTTCCTCATGCGCTCACTCGACAGTCAGCTCGATTTCGATCTCGATCTTGCGAAGAAGAAGTCGAATGAAAACCCTGTTTACTACATCCAGTACGCACATGCGCGCATCTCGAGCATCTTCCGTCAGGCGGACGAGGCGGGGATTGCCGTGCGGGATGGAGCGGAGCTTGAGCTCCTGACGGATGAGACGGAGATCGCACTCATCAAGAAGCTCGCCGCCTACCCCGAGGAGATTGCGCGTGCGGCGGCGGACTTTGCCCCGCAGCGCATTGCACGCTACAGCCATGAGCTGGCGGGCGCATTCCACTCGTTCTACAACAAATGCCGCATCGTCGGACAGGAGACAGCGCTCGCCTCTGCACGGCTTGCGCTTGTGCTCGCGACGGGACGCGTGATTCGTCACAGTCTCTGGGTGCTAGGGGTGTCGGCGCCGGAGAAGATGTAATCGCCGCTTGAAAGGAGCGTATTCATGGATTTTGAACACATGTCGGAAATGGACATTGCCTATCACATTCTTACGCAGAAGAAAGAGCCGATCCACTACAAGGAGCTCATCACCGAGGTGATTGAGTCGAAGCACAAGCCCGTGCAGTCGCTCGCAATGGCAATCTCCGAGATCTACACGATGATGAATATGGACAGCCGCTTTCACTATGAAGGCGAGAGCAAATGGGGGCTGACGGAGTGGGTACCGCCCGAGGTCAAGCGCTCCTCGTCCCGTTCGGCGGGCGGCGCGTCCAAGGCCGGAATCACGAAGGAAGCAGCGCGCAAGAAGAAGCTCGAGAGTATTCAAAACTGATCTGAGATGTGCGGAGGAACGGCATGGCAAAGTATATTTTCGTCACGGGCGGCGTGGTTTCATCACTTGGCAAGGGCATTACAGCGGCATCGCTCGGACGCCTGCTCAAGAATCGCGGGCTGAAGGTCACCATTCAGAAATTCGATCCCTACATCAACATCGACCCCGGCACGATGAGCCCCTATCAGCACGGTGAGGTGTTCGTCACGGACGACGGGGCGGAGACGGATCTCGACCTCGGGCACTATGAGCGCTTTATCGACATCAACCTCACGAAGCGTTCGAACATCACGACGGGCAAGGTCTACTCGACGGTGCTCAACAAGGAGCGCCACGGCGACTATCTTGGCTCGACGGTGCAGGTGATTCCGCACATTACGAACGAGATCAAGCAGCGTGTCTATGACGTGGCAAAGGCGGATAACGCCGACGTGGTCATCACGGAGATCGGCGGGACGGTCGGTGACATCGAGAGTCTGCCGTTCCTCGAGGCAATCCGTCAGGTCAAGAAGGAAGTCGGCAAGAACGACGTGCTCTACATCCATGTGACCCTGCTCCCCTACATCGGCGCAGCGGGCGAGCTGAAGACGAAGCCGACGCAGCACAGCGTCAAGGAGCTGCGCGCCATCGGCATTCAGCCCGACATTCTCGTCTGCCGCACGGAGCAGCCGATTCCGCGCGATATGAAGGAGAAGATTGCACTCTTCTGCGATGTGGATGCAGATGCGGTCATCGAGAACCGCACGGCATCGACAATCTATGAAGTTCCCCTCATGATGCAGCAGGAGGGGCTCGACCGCATTGTGCTCGAGAAGATGGCGATGAATTTCGATCCGTCCAATATGGAGACGTGGGAAAAGATGGTCTTCAAGATCAACCATCCCGCGCGGAAAGTAAAGATTGCCGTCGTCGGCAAATACGTCGCACTGCCCGATGCCTATATGTCCGTCACGGAGGCGCTGCACCATGGCGGCATCGAGCACGACGCGCAGGTGAAGATCACGTGGATCAATGCGGAGGAACTCGAGGAGCCGAACGCCGACCTCGACGAGATTTTCGTCGGCTGCAAGGGGATTCTCGTGCCCGGCGGATTCGGCGACCGAGGCGTTGAGGGAAAGATCCGCGCGATTCAGTACGCACGCGAGCACGAGATTCCGTTCCTCGGGCTCTGCCTCGGCATGCAGTGCGCCGTCATCGAGTTCGCGCGTCACGTTGCGGGTCTCACGAATGCGCACAGCACGGAGTTCGTCCCCGAGACGCCGCATCCCGTCATTGCGCTGATGGAGGATCAGCAGGATGTGGAGGAAAAGGGCGGTACGATGCGCCTTGGCGCGTATCCGTGCCTCCTTGCAGACGGTTCGCATTCACGTGCGGAGTACGGTGCAGGCGAGATCAGCGAGCGCCACCGCCACCGCTTCGAGTTCAACAACGCCTACCGCGCACAGCTCGAGGAGAAGGGCATGGTCATTGCGGGTACAAGTCCCGATGATCGTCTTGTGGAGGTTGTGGAGATTGCAGATCATCCGTGGTTTGTCGCCTCGCAGTTCCATCCCGAGCTGAAGTCGCGCCCGAACCATCCGCATCCGCTCTTTGCAGGATTTGTACGGGCAGCGCTTGCTGCAGCACCCAAATGAACGCACTCTTTTCGACTCTGCGCGGTGACAGTGCCGTGCGTCAGCTGGCAGATGCGCTCGGCGGAGAGCCGCAGCAGATACTTGCACACGGCTTTGCCGGCTCGATGAAGCACGCCGCCGTTGCCGCTGCCTATGACCGCAGCCCGCGCCCGCTTGCCATTGTGACGAGCGGGCGGGAGGCACTGCGCGCGTGGCAGGAGGATCTTGCCTCACTTCTGCCGGAGGCGGATGTCTACGAATTGCCGGAATTGGATCGCGTGGACTTTGCTGCGCCCGGCGCTGCGAAGGGGCTCGAGCGCTCGGCGCAGCGCATGAACATCCTCGCGCGTCTCCTGCGGCATGAGCCGATCATCGTGCTCGCGGAGATCGGCGCGGCGGCGCAGAGGGGGCTGAGCACGGCGGAGTTCTCGCGCGCTGCGCTCTCCCTGCGCCTCGGTGAGGAACTGCCGCGCGATACGCTGCTCGAGCGCCTGACTGCGCTCGGCTACGAGCATGTGGCGGAGGTGGAGCACGTCGGGCAGTTCAGCGTGCGCGGCGGCATTGTCGACATCTTCCCCATCAACGCGCTCTCTCCCATCCGCGTGGAATTCTTCGATGCGGAGATCGACTCCATGCGCGAGTACGACCCGCTGACGAAGCGTTCCATCAAAAATATCGGCACGGCTTCCGTCATGCCGCTGCGTGCAGCGGATGATGAGGGGGAGGCGTGCTTTTTGACGTATCTCGGACGCGAGGGAATCACGCTGTTCGATGAGCCATCTCGTCTGATTGCAGCGCTTTCGGACGCCGCACAGGAGGACGAGGTGCGCGCGGCACGCCTCTTCTCGTGGTCGGAGATGGTCGCGGCAGGGGCGGCAGGGCATGAGCTCTTTGCCTCTCTGATGAGCCGCTCCTATCCCGACTGTGTACCGTCGACGCTCATCGACTTTCAGATGGTGCCGATGACGGCGTTTCAGCGGCAGTTCGCCCTGCTCGAGAGCGAGCTGCGCCGTTATCTTGTGGATGGGACGCAGGTGCTTGTGCTCGCGGGCGGCGTGGAGCGTGCGAATGCCGTCCGCGATATGCTGATGGGGTGGAAGATCCCCGCCGTCATCCTGCGCAGGGAGGGCGAGGAGGCAAAGGAAGCCGTCGCCGTCACATCGGGTGCGTTGCGTGCGGGTTTTGAGCTGAGCGCAGCGAAGATTGCCGTCCTTACGGAGCAGGATATCTTCGGCCGCCACAAGGCAAAGCTGCGGCGCACACCGTCGGCAGGGGAGCGCATCCGTCACTTTCGCGAGATTGCGCCCGGCGACTACGTTGTCCATGTATCGCACGGCATCGGGAAATACCTCGGCGTGGAGACGCTCGAGGTGGCAGGTGTGCACCGCGACTACCTGCGCATTCAGTACGGCGGAGACGACAAGCTTTTCGTACCGACAGATCAGGTCGGCCTCCTGCAAAAGTACATCGGCTCGGAGGGGGCGGCACCGCGCCTGCACCGCATGGGGACGGCGGACTGGGCGCGTGCGCGTGCAAAGGCGCAGAAGTCCGTGGAGGACATTGCCGACCATCTGCTCGAGATCTACAGCGCACGCCAGCTCGCACGAGGGCACGCCTTTACGCCCGACGATGCGGGGCAGCGCGAGTTCGAGGAGGCGTTCCCGTACGAGGAGACGGCAGATCAGCTGCGCGCTGTCGCGGAGATCAAGCGCGACATGGAGAGTGAAAAGCCTATGGATCGCCTGCTCTGCGGGGACGTGGGCTTCGGCAAGACGGAGGTTGCCGTGCGCGCGGCATTCAAGGCGGCAATGGATGGCTTTCAGGTCGCTGTGCTCGTGCCGACGACGGTGCTCGCACAGCAGCACTACCAGACCTTTGCTGCGCGTTTTGCCGAGTTCGCGCCGAAGGTGGATGTGGTCTGCCGCTTCCGATCCGTGCGCGAGCAGGCGGCAACCCTGCATGAGGTGGCACGCGGGCGCGTGGACATCCTCATTGGGACGCATGCCATCCTCAATCGGAAGCGCGTGCGCTTTCAGAACCTCGGACTCCTGATCGTGGACGAGGAGCAGCGCTTCGGCGTCACGCAGAAGGAGAAGATCAAGGAATTCGCGGCGGGGGTCGATGTGCTGACGCTCTCGGCGACGCCGATTCCGCGCACGCTGCATATGTCGCTCGCGGGTGCGCGCGACATGAGCATCATCGAGACGCCGCCCGCCGACCGTCTGCCCGTGCAGTCCTACGTCGTGGAGAGCAGCGACGAGATGATGCGCGGCGCGATTGAGCGCGAGCTTGCGCGCGGGGGACAGATCTATTTCATTTACAACCGCGTGGAGAGCATCGACCGCATGCGCGAGCATCTGCTTCAACTCGTCCCCGAGGCGCGCATTGCATCGGCGCATGGGCAGATGAACGAGGACGTACTCGAGCAGGTGATGATGGACTTCTACGAGGGGCATTATGACATCCTGCTCGCAACGAGCATCATCGAGAATGGCATCGACGTGGCAAATGCGAATACGATCATCATCTACGATGCCGACCGCTTCGGACTCTCGCAGCTCTATCAGATGCGCGGGCGCGTGGGGCGCTCGGCAAAGATGGCGTTCGCCTACTTTACCTATCGCCGCGACAAGGTGCTCAGCGAGACGGCGGAGAAACGCCTGCAGGCGATGAAGGAGTTCGCCCAGCTCGGCTCGGGGTTTAAGATCGCCATGCGCGATCTCGAGATTCGCGGCGCGGGGAGTCTCCTCGGCGCGCAGCAGCACGGTCACATCGCGGGCGTTGGCTTTGAGATGTATGTCAAGCTGCTTGAGGAGGCGGTTGCACGCAAGCGCGGCGAGGCTCCTGCGCCCCCGCCCGTGGAGACGGTCATCGATCTGCCCGTGGAGGCGTACATCGACGGCGGCTATATCGACGATGCGATGCACAAGATCGAGATCTATCAGAAGATTGCTGCCGTGCGCAGCAACGAGGATCTGGATGCGCTGCTCGACGAGCTGATCGACCGTTTCGGTGAGCCGACGGCACCCGTCCTCGCACTCCTCGACATTGCACGTATCAAGAACTATGCGCGCAGTTTTGGCGCACGCAGCATTGCAGCAAAGGGCGAGGCACTGGATATCGCCCTGCCCGAGGGGGAGAAATTGCCCCTGCCGGCGCTTATGCAGCTCGATCGTGCCTTTGGGCGGCGCGTGGGCCCTCTGCCGGAGGGGGACGGTTATCGCATTCGCTTGCAGCCGAAGGAGCGCAGGGAGATATTGGATACGGCACTGGAAATTGTGCAGATGGCAAGTGGAGAGTGAGATATGGCAGAACATAAACTGACGGTGGCGGGACTTGGACCCGGAGATGCGGGGCTTATCACGCGCGATACATGGGCGCGCATCGAGGCGGCGCAGCACATTATCCTGCGCACGCGCATTCATCCGACGGTGGAGGTGCTCGATGCGGCAGGCATTTCCTACGAGACGTACGATCATCTCTATGAGGAAGCTGACGACTTCGACGAACTTTACGCGTCGATTGTGGATGATCTCATGGCACGTGCACGGGAGGCGGATATCCTCTATCTTGTGCCGGGCAGCCCCTTTGTCGCGGAGCGTACGGTGCAGATTCTGCGTGAGCGTACGATGGAGGAGGGGGTGCCTATCGAGATCCTGCCTGCAATGAGTTTTTTGGAGCCGCTCTTTGCCGCGCTCGGGGTCGATCCCGTGAACGGGCTGTCGATTGTCGATGCGATGGACGAGGAAGCCGTTGCCGCGCCGCCTGCACAGGATCTCATCATCACGCAGCTCTATTCGCGCGAGCTGGCGTCCGATCTGAAGATCCTCCTCATGGAGCAATTCCCCGATACACAGGAGGTCATCTATCTCCATCATCTCGGCTTGCCCGATGAGCGCGTGCAGCGCATCCCACTCTTTGAACTCGATTGGCAGGAGGATATCGACCATCTGACCACCCTTTTTATTCCGTATATCCCTGTTTTTTGGGAAAATAGTTGAAAAACCCCCTATTTTTTAGGTGAAAAACCGCTTTTTTTTATTTTCCCCCTTGATTTTTCGAGGTAATTCTGTTAAATTCTCTCATGACAGCGCGACCCCTTGTGGTCGCTAGGAAAATGGAAAATATCTAAAGGAGGATGCTACTTTGAACAAGCAGGAATTGGTCGCAAACGTAGCAGAGCAGGCAAGTCTGACAAAGAAGGATGCGGAAAAGGCGGTCAACGCTGTTTTTGAGACGATCAAGAACGCACTTTCCGAGGGCGACAGAGTTCAGCTCATCGGTTTCGGTACTTTCGAGGTGAAGGATCGCAAGGCGCGCAAGGGACGCAACCCGCAGACGGGCAAGGAGATCGAGATCGCGGCTTCGAAGATGCCTGTGTTCAAGGCTGGCAAGGCTCTGAAGGATTCTGTGAACTGATTTGAAACGACGGCCGGGCTTCCTACGGGGAGTCCGGTTTTTTCGTCTGTAGAGCAGGAGAGGCATGGAAAAGAATATATTCGCCGCCGATGCCTTTGCGGGGAAAACGGCGCTGATCTCGGGCGGCACCTCGGGCATCGGGCTGGCTGCGGCAGAGCTCTTCCTTGCGGGCGGTGCGTCGGTCATGCTCGTGGGGCGAAGCGCAGAACGCGGACAGGAGGCGCTCGTGCAGCTTGCGGCGGGGGAGAACGCCCGCTTTGTGTGCGGCGATGTGCAACGCAGTGCAGACTGCCAACATGCGGTGGAGGCGTGCGTGCGCGCGTTTGGCGGTGTGGACATACTCGTGAACTCTGCGGGAATCTATGTGGAAGGTGCGCTGGATGATCTCACGGACGAGATGCTCGACGATCTGATTGCAACGAATGTCAAGGGCACATTTCATCTGACGCAGGCGGCGCTGCCGCATCTGAGGAGCACGCAGGGCAATATCGTGAATGTTGCCTCGGATGCGGGGCTGCACGGCAATTATTTCTGCGCAGCATATGCGGCGACAAAGGGGGCTGTCATCGCCTTTACGCGCTCTCTTGCACTTGAGCTCGCATGCGATCAGGTGCGCGTGAATGCGGTCGCACCTGCCGATATCCTGACGCCGCTCACGGAGCGCCAGCTCTCGCCGCATCGTGCGCGTGAGGAGCAGCTGCGCGAGATGGCTTCCGTCTATCCGCTGGGGCGCATTGGAACGCCTCGCGAAGCTGCGGCTGCGATTGCATTTCTTGCCTCGTCCGCAGCCGCATGGGTGACGGGGAGTGTCTACTGTGTGGACGGGGGACTGGCTGTGTAAAAGGAACCACTGATAAATTCAGCACTGCCATCTTGGCGTATCTTTTTCGCCCTCTCATCGTCGACAAATCCTCCACATAGCCCTTGCTATGCGTCCGGTTTGTCTCCTTGACAGGGCAAAAAATCTGCACCAATCTGACAGACTTCATTTTATCAGTGATTCCAAAAAACTTTTGTCCACCGCTGCAAATTGTGATAGAATAGATATAATTGTGCGAGGTGGTGGAGCATGGAACGTGCGCGTATTCTCATTCTGACTGCGTCCATCGGCTCCGGTCACACGCGGGCGGCGGAGGCGATTCGTGCGGCGCTCGCGGCGCATCCGCGTGCGCATGAGATGCAGGTGGACGTGGTCGACTTTATGGCGCGCGAGGTCTCGCTGATTCACTATCTCATGAAGCGCATCTATCTCACGATGCTGCGTTTCGTCCCCGACCTCTACGATGTATTCTTTCGCTTTGCCGGCAAAAAGGCGGGCGGCGGCATCGTGCGCGGCGCATTTGCACAGGTGATGGTGCGGACAGTGGGGCGCATCGTACGAAGTTATAAACCAGATCTCATCGTTGCGACCCATCCCTTTCCCGAGGGGGCGGCGGCGCTCTGGCGCACGCGGCATGGCGCTTCCTATGCGCTTGCGGCACTGCTGACAGACTATGCCCTGCATGCAATCTGGCTTGTGCGCGGCGTGGATCAATACTTTGTCGCAACGGAGACCATGGCGGCGGAGATGGCAGCGCGCGGCTTCGACCCACATTCGGTGTGTGCGACAGGCATACCGATTGCACGGGCGGACTATTCGCTTTCAAGACGCGAGGCGCAGGAGCAGGCGGGGCTGGACGGGGATCTGCCGACGGTTCTCCTCATGGGCGGCGGACTCGGGATCGGCGGTATGGATCGTACACTCGCCGCGCTTGAGACGCTCGATCAGCGGCTTGCCATTCTCGTTGTTGCGGGGCGCAATGACGTACTTGAGGTGCACGCGCGGCGCGTGGCAGAGACCTCGCGGCATGTGATCCGCGTCTTTGCCTATACCGATGAGGTGCCTGTGCTCATGCGGGCGGCAGATCTCCTCATCACGAAGCCGGGAGGACTGACGCTCAGCGAGGCGTTTGCGGCGGGGCTGCCGCTCCTCCTGCACGATCCGATTCCGGGACCTGAGACGGAGAACGCCGTCTATGCGACGCGACATGGAGCTGCCGTGTGGCTGCATCCGGGCGAGTGCATGGCGTCTGCGGTGGAGGAGATCCTTGCGCATCGGATTCCGGAGATGCGCAGGGCTGCGCGTATCTGTGCGCGTGAAAATGCAGCGGCCGATGTGGCGGAGATTCTGGCGGATATGCTGACAAGGAAGAGAGGGCATGCGTATGATACGGCAAAGAACCCCTAGAAGACCGCGTTGGTTCGTGATAACGCTCCTTGTCATTCTGGGCTATTTCGGTTCGATGATCGTCTCGCAGGGATTCTACCTCTCACATGTGTATGAGGATCAGCGGCTTGCCTCGGAGCGCCTTACGGCGGCGCAGGCGGAGAATGATCGTCTGCGCGCGGAGAAGGAGCGACTGGGAGAGCTTCCCTACATCGAAAAACTGGCACGCGAGGAGCTGGGCATGACGGGCGCGGGAGAGCTGCCCTATGCGCCCGGCAAGCGTTCGAACGGCAACTGACTTCGCTCTCGTGAAAACCCTTCTCTGCGTATTGTATTTCTTGACATAATATAGTTTCCCCTTGTATAATAAGCGGGTCAAATGAATATGGGGGACGACCCCGACGGTTTGTAGTTGAAGGGAAGAGTTGTATTGGCCATCGAAGTTGGCAGTGTAGTAGAGGGCGTCGTGACGGGCATCACGAATTTTGGCGCTTTTGTCGAGCTCCCCGAGGGAAAGACGGGGCTCATCCACATCTCAGAGGTTGCCGATGTCTATGTGAATGATGTGCACGATTTCCTCAGGGAGCGGGATACGGTCAAGGTCAAGGTGCTCACCGTCGATGACCGTGGGAAAATCGGACTTTCGATCAAGGCGCTTCAGGACAAAACGGCAGCTTCTGCGCAGCCGGCTGCGGCTTCTGCACGTCCGCCGCGCCCCCCACGTGATATGCGGCGCACGGCTGCTTCGCGGCAGATCGGCTCCCCTTCCTTCGAGGACAAGCTGTCGCGCTTCCTGAAGGACAGCGATGAGCGGCTCACCGATCTGCGCCGCAAGACGGATTCCAAGCGGGGCGGACGAGGATCGCGACGCGGCTGAGACAGGGATGTGCTGATATTGGATGGAATGTGTGCGCTGCTCTGCAGCAGCATACCGTCATAGAAGAGAGAAAAGGGCACTCCGTTTGGAGTGCCCTTTTTGTATCGTGCGCCTGGCGGCGCACGTTTCTAACCGATGAAAGATCGGAGTCTGCCCGGTAGCGGGAAAGACATAGCCAAAGACAAGGGTGTTCGTCGCGAGGCGAAATCTGAAGGAAGTCGGCGGCAAACCTCCGGCCTGACGAACAGGAACCGCATAGGAGGCTATCGTTGGGGATAAGGCCGCGATCCAGGTTGAAGTCCCAAAGCTACACGGAACCAACGGTGGTAAATGCGGCAGGTAGATGGAGGGAAAGAAACGTGTGGTACCCGGGGAGGTCTGCATAAAACGCTCGGA
>NZ_CP016201.1:2811497-2813673 GCF_001683335.1 Selenomonas sp. oral taxon 126 | reverse complement strand
GGAAGCAATGGAAGAAGCCGAGGACGAAGATTCGTAATTTATGCAAGTTGGGAGTTCCCCTTGAAACAGCCTACAAAGCAGGAAACTGCCGGAGAGGTTGTTGGTGGACAAGCAACACGGTGGCGGTCAAGATGGCAATGACAAAAGAAAGACTGATACGCTTCGGCTTTTATGATTTAGCCGAGGCATATCAGTCTGTACACGCAACCTATTGAAACCGCCGTGTACCGAACGGTACGCACGGTGGTGTGAGAGGACGGCGGCTAATCACCGTCTCCTACTCGATGTGCGCCTGGCGGCGCACGTTTCTAACCGATGAAAGATCGGAGTCTGCCCGGTAGCGGGAAAGACATAGCCAAAGACAAGGGTGTTCGTCGCGAGGCGAAATCTGAAGGAAGTCGGCGGCAAACCTCCGGCCTGACGAACAGGAACCGCATAGGAGGCTATCGTTGGGGATAAGGCCGCGATCCAGGTTGAAGTCCCAAAGCTACACGGAACCAACGGTGGTAAATGCGGCAGGTAGATGGAGGGAAAGAAACGTGTGGTACCCGGGGAGGTCTGCATAAAACGCTCGGAAAAGGGCAACCACAGCCGCAAGGCTGTGCTGAATATGCAGAAGTCAGCAGAGGCCATAGTAGCCGAGAGGTGAAGGGTCGAATCAGTAGGAGTATCCAAGTACAACCGGGAAAGGAGGAGCGACTGGAAATGGCAGAAAACCGGAAAGAAAAGGGCTGCCCGCAAAAGGATCGTGCGGAACACGAAGAATATGCGGGAGCGTCAAGGTCGTTCCGTCGGATATGGGAGGAAAGGAACCGTGTACAGCCGGAGCTCTTGGAGAAGATACTGAGCAGGGAGAACCTGAACAGAGCTTTCAAGAGAGTGAAGGCAAACAAAGGAGCCGCGGGAGTCGATGGCATGACCATCGAAGAAACGCAGGCACACTTGAAAGAAGGAAACCATGCGAAAGCACTAGTGGAACGAATCCTGCGGGGAAAATATACCCCGCAGCCGGTGCGAAGCGTTGGAATCCCGAAGCCGGACGGAGGAGAGAGGAAACTCGGCATTCCCACCGTCATAGACCGTACCATACAACAGGCAATCGCGCAGCAGCTCGTAGGAATCTATGAGCCGCTGTTCGCCGAAGGAAGCTATGGGTACCGACCGGGAAGAAGTGCCAAAGACGCCATACGAAAGGTGAAAGAATACGCAGAGCAGGGCTACACCTATGCGGTAGCGCTGGACTTATCCAAGTATTTTGACACCCTGAACCACGAAATTCTGCTTCAGTTACTGAGGAAGGACATAAAAGATGAGCGAGTCATCCAGCTCATCA
Source organism: Selenomonas sp. oral taxon 126 (assembly GCF_001683335.1). Lineage (GTDB taxonomy): Bacteria > Bacillota > Negativicutes > Selenomonadales > Selenomonadaceae > Centipeda. Next base: position 2,812,340 of record NZ_CP016201.1, on the reverse strand, counting down.
AGAGATACCTCAAAAGCGGAATCATGGAAAAAGGCGTAGTCCGAGAGAGAGAAGAAGGCTCCCCTCAGGGAGGGAATTTATCGCCCCTGTTAGCCAACATCTATCTCAACGAATTTGACCAAGAATATGCGAAAAGGGGAGTCCCGTGCATACGGTACGCGGACGATATCGTACTGCTCGCCAAGAGCAGGCGAGCTGCGCAGCGAATCTTGGTCAAGAGCACGGCCTATCTTGAGGGAAAACTGAAGCTGAAAGTCAACCAAGAGAAAAGCAGAACGGTCAGCGTGTTCGCAACGAAGCAATTCAAATATCTCGGATTCACGCTGGGGAAAAACGGAAGCGGCGTATATGTACGAGTCCACCCGCAAGCGTGGAAGAAGATGAAAGCCAAATGCAAAGAACTAGTGTCCCGGAGGAGGGTGCAGAAACTGCCGACCTCTCTGGACAAGATAAAAGAATATATGCGAGGCTGGTTGAACTACTACGGGATAGCGAGCATGAAGAATCGCATAGACGAATTGAACCAATGGCTGTACCATCGCGTAAGGATGTGTATCTGGAAGCAATGGAAGAAGCCGAGGACGAAGATTCGTAATTTATGCAAGTTGGGAGTTCCCCTTGAAACAGCCTACAAAGCAGGAAACTGCCGGAGAGGTTGTTGGTGGACAAGCAACACGGTGGCGGTCAAGATGGCAATGACAAAAGAAAGACTGATACGCTTCGGCTTTTATGATTTAGCCGAGGCATATCAGTCTGTACACGCAACCTATTGAAACCGCCGTGTACCGAACGGTACGCACGGTGGTGTGAGAGGACGGCGGCTAATCACCGTCTCCTACTCGA
>NZ_CP016201.1:2807928-2810308 GCF_001683335.1 Selenomonas sp. oral taxon 126 | reverse complement strand
AAACTGCCGGAGAGGTTGTTGGTGGACAAGCAACACGGTGGCGGTCAAGATGGCAATGACAAAAGAAAGACTGATACGCTTCGGCTTTTATGATTTAGCCGAGGCATATCAGTCTGTACACGCAACCTATTGAAACCGCCGTGTACCGAACGGTACGCACGGTGGTGTGAGAGGACGGCGGCTAATCACCGTCTCCTACTCGATGGGAGTATATCTTGCAAAAACACGTCGAACGCATTCTGCGTGCACATGGTTTTTTCAATCCTGCGCGTACGCTGCTTGTCGCCTGCTCGGGCGGCACGGATTCGCTTGCCTTGCTGGATATTTTGGATGTCCTGCGCGCTGCGGGCGGTGCGCGCGTCATTACCGCGCACTATGAGCATGGCATTCGCGGTGCGGCGTCGCGTGCGGATGCGCGCTTTGTCGAGGAATTCTGCCGTGCGCGCGCGCTTCCGTTCGTATGTGAGTCGGGAGATGTGCCCGCCTATGCGCGTGCGCACAAGATGTCGCTCGAGACGGCGGCGCGCATCTGCCGCTATGACTTCCTCCATCGCGCGGCTGATGAGGCGCGTGCAGATGCAATCGTACTCGCGCATCATGCGGACGATCTCGTGGAGACGGTGCTCCTGCGCATCCTGCGCGGGACGGGGCCTGCGGGGCTCGCTGCCATGCGCGTCCGGGACGGGCGGCACCTGCGCCCGCTCCTCTCCATCACGCGCGCCGCAATCGAGGCGTATGCGGCAGAGCGGGGGCTGTCGCCGCGTCACGATGCGACGAATGATGTTTTGGATGCACGGCGTAACCGCGTGCGTCACGAACTCCTGCCCGCGCTCCGCGCGCAGTACAATCCTGCGGTGGGGGATGCACTCACGCGCCTCTCTGCGCTTGCGGCGGAGGAAGACGATTTTCTCTCATCGCTTGCGCGCGCGGAATACAGTCGGGCACGCTGCGAAGTCGGGCTTTCTCTCGAAGTGCTGCGCGCACTTCATCCCGCCTTGCAGCGGCGTGTGTTGCGCATTTTCTGGGCAGAGGAGACGGGAACGGCGCAGGACTTCTCCTATCTTCATGAGGAGCGTCTGCGTGCCTTCCTCACTGCCGAGGGGACGGCACATGCCGAGATGCAGGGGGGATGGCATGCATACAGCCGCTATGGCGTGCTTGCGCTCTGCCGTCTGCCCGCACACAAAGATGCTTTAGAAAATCGTGAAATTTTGCTTCCTTTCACCCGCGAATATGCTATAATGAATTTTCAGGGCACGGAGTTTCACATCAGGCGTCTGAACCGCATGACGGCGGACGATTGGCGCAGGATGGAGGCGCGCGAGGCGGTCTATGCAGATCGCGCGGCTCTGCCCCCGCTCGTCCTTAGGACGCGGCGGGCGGGCGACTATATGCAGCTTCCCATTGGGCGAAAGAAGCTCAAGGAGATCCTGATTGATGACAAGATTCCGCGTGAGGAGAGGGATGCGATGCCGCTCATTGCGCTTGCGGATACACACGAGATTTTCTGGATTGCGGGCGGACGGCGCAGTATACTTGCGCCCGTGACGGAATCCACCCATGATATTTTGCGTATTTCATATACGAAGGAGAGAGAGCCAAATGATGAGCGAGGATATTGAGCGCATTTCCTTTTCGGCGGACGAGATTCGCACGCGTGTGCAGGAACTCGGCGCGGAGATCGCACGAGATTATAAGGATGCCTCCGAGACCGTCTACTGTGTTGGTATCCTCAAGGGGGCTGCGGTCTTCTTCACCGATCTTGTACGCGCCATCGAGCATCCCGTTTCCTTTGACTTTATGATTGTTTCCAGCTACGGGGATGCGACGGTTTCGAGCGGGCAGGTTAAGATCCTGAAGGATCTCGATTTCTCCATCGAGGGCAAGCACGTCATCATTGTCGAGGATATCATCGACTCGGGCACGACGATGCACTATCTGAAACAGATGCTTCAGGGGCGTCATCCAAAGAGCATCAAGATCTGTGCGTTTCTCTCGAAGCCCTCACGCCGTGTCGCGCCCGTGGAGATCGACTATCTCGGGCATGAGGTGCCGGATGAATTCCTCGTCGGCTATGGGCTGGACTATGCGGAGAAATATCGGAATCTGCCCTACATCGGGGTACTCAAGCGTTCCGTCTACGAATAAACCGGAGGAGGTAGAAATTGAATCAGTCGATATTGCGCAATCTTGCTTTTTATGCGCTCATGTTCTTCGTTGTCTGGACAGTTGCCGACTATATGTCGGGCAGCCATCAGGCACCGCAGGCAACGGCGCTCGGATACAGCGACTTCAACGCAAAGGTGCAGTCGGGCGAGGTCGAAAAGGTTGTCATCGTACAGAACAACATCCGCGGCACGCTGACGGATGGGACGGAGTT
>NZ_CP016201.1:2800390-2807381 GCF_001683335.1 Selenomonas sp. oral taxon 126 | reverse complement strand
TCACGACGATTGCACCCGATGCGCCGAACAGCGATCAGGATCTCTACAAGCGCCTTGCGGACAAGGAGATCAATATCTCGGCGGAGAATCCGCCTGAGCCGCCGTGGTGGCAGACACTGCTCACCTCGCTCATCCCCATTGCAATTCTCATCGGCTTCTGGTTCTTCATCATGCAGCAGTCACAGATGGGCGGCGGCCGCATGATGAACTTCGGCAAGTCGCGCGTACGGCTCATGGTGAGCGACAAGAAAAAGGTGACGTTCGCCGATGTTGCGGGCGCGGACGAGGCAAAGCAGGAGCTGGAGGAGGTCGTCGAGTTCCTCAAGACCCCCGAAAAATTCAATGACCTCGGTGCACGTATTCCGAAGGGGGTTCTGCTCTTCGGCCCTCCGGGCACGGGTAAGACCCTCCTCGCAAAGGCGGTTGCCGGCGAGGCGGGTGTGCAGTTCTTCACGATCAGCGGTTCTGACTTCGTCGAGATGTTCGTCGGTGTCGGTGCCTCGCGCGTGCGCGATCTCTTTGAGCAGGCGAAGAAAGCCGCACCGTGCATTGTCTTCATCGATGAGATCGACGCCGTCGGTCGTCAGCGCGGCGCAGGCCTCGGCGGCGGACACGACGAGCGCGAGCAGACGCTGAACCAGCTGCTCGTCGAGATGGACGGTTTTGCCTCGAACGAGGGCATCATCATCATCGCGGCGACGAACCGCCCCGACGTGCTTGACCCCGCGCTCCTGCGTCCCGGCCGCTTCGACCGTCAGATTGTCGTGGACAAGCCCGACGTGCGCGGGCGCGAGGCGATTCTCAAGGTGCATACGAAGGGCAAGCCGATCGCCGATGATGTAAATCTGGACGTGCTCGCACGCCGTACGCCCGGCTTTACGGGCGCAGACCTCAGCAACCTCGTGAACGAGGCGGCGCTTCTTGCGGCGCGCCGCGACAAGAAGAAAATCTACATGGCGGAGATGGAGGAGGCGATCGAGCGCGTGCTGGCAGGTCCCGAGCGCAAGTCCCACGTCATGACGGAGGAGGAGAAGCGTCTCACGGCATACCATGAGGGCGGTCACACCCTCGTCGGTCTGCTGCTCGAGCACGCCGATCCCGTGCACAAGGTCACAATCATCCCGCGCGGGCGTGCGGGCGGCTATATGCTCTCCCTGCCGAAGGAGGATCGCTCCTATCGCACGCGTTCCGAGCTGTTCGACCGCATCAAGGTCGCACTCGGCGGACGCGTGGCAGAGGAGGTCGTACTCGGCGAGATCAGTACGGGCGCATCGAGCGATATCCAGCAGGCAACGCAGATCATCCGCAGCATGATTATGCAGTACGGCATGAGTGACACCATCGGCCCCATCGCGTACGGTGAGGAGAATCATCAGGTCTTCCTCGGGCGCGACTTCAACCGCGACCGCAACTACTCGGAGGAGGTCGCGGGTGAGATCGACCGCGAGGTGCGCCGCTACATCGAAGAGGCGTACGAGGCGTGCCGCGTCATCATCACGGAGAACCGCGAGAAGCTCGACCTCATTGCAAACGCATTGCTCGAGCGTGAGACGCTCAATGCAAGCGAGCTCGAAGAGCTGATGACGAAGGGCGAGATCAGCGACAAGAGCAAGGATGACGATGATCGGGACGACACGGGCAAGCCCCTGCCGATCCCTGTTGATGTCGTGATCGACGACTCTACGCAGACGAGCGAGGAGGCGGAGCGCGCCGCCGAGGAGCGCCCTGCGCCCGTTCCGACGACGGAGCCGAAATTCAACGTAACCCAGTGGAACAAATAGAAACAACGACGGAGGCGCTGCTGCATGAGAGTGAATGCGGCAGTGCCTTTTCTTTAGTGTTCGTGCGATTATGACGATAGTATAAGAGAAGCACTGATAAATTCAGCACCGCGAGTTATTCGGTGAATTTCGGACTTGAGAAAGTAGGGGAATAGGGTGGTTCTACGATCCGAGCACTCAGAAATAACGATTGTTGATCCCGATGGGAAAGATCCTGTCGTTTATGGAGATATATTGGATCTCTACGTGAATCGCGAAAAGAGTGCTGCGAGCATTTCGGAGCCGGATGACCCTCTCGTCAGCATCTACTTTCAGGCGTACAACCATCTGGAGGACTATACAAAGCCCGCGATTGCAGCACTTCTGCGGTATACGGCGGAGATTGACTATGAGCTGATCCTCGTGGATAACGGATCTACGGATGGGACATTTGAGTTCTTCAAGACGGTGGAGCATCCGCGCAAGCGCATCTATCGGATCACGAAGAACATCGGGGCATTTTACGCCTACAGAGCAGCGAAATATGCAACGTGTGGACGATTTTTGCGCGGCAAGTATTACCTTGGGCTTCCGAATGACATTCTCGTGACGAAGAACTGGCTGAGGAATATGCTCATCTGCATGGAATCCGATGAACGCATCGGATTCGTTGTACCGATGTCGGACAATGTGTCAAATCTGCAGGAGGTTGATCTCGGATATTCTGATTTCGAGGACATGCAGGAAAAGGCGGCAGCGTTCAATGTGTCCGACCCGCGCAAATGGCATGACCGTGTACGCCTGATTCCGACGGTTTGTATGATTCGCACCGCTCTCCGTGAGTTCTACGAGGCTGATTATGCGTTTATCTACGAATTTTCGGATGATGATATATCGTTTGCCTATCGGCGGCTCGGCTATCGTAACGTTCTCTGCGGAGATGTGTTTGTCCATCATGAGGGAAGCACCATCAGCGCTGCAGTCCCCGAACAGCGCGCTGAGAACATCGAGAAGGGGCGCGCCCTCTTTCGGTGCAAATACAACGGAATCGACGCGTGGAGCGATGTTGTCAACTTCGAGGTATATTTGCGCAGGGCGCTCTTTGATCATGCGGAGATGCGGGAGAATGCGTCTGTCCTTGGCATTGATGTGCGCTGCGGCACGCCGATCATGGAGATTCGGAATACGCTGAGGGAAAACGGGCTGCGTGAGGCCTTGCTCACGGCATATACGACCGATCCGAAATATTGGCAGGATCTGTCATGTTTCTGTGAGGGCGGTGTGTTCTGCGGAGATATTGACAGGCTGTCCCATAAACTTGGCGATGCCATGTTTGACTATATCATCATTGGGGAATATGGCGATCTCTACGAGGACGCGCTTGCCGTCATTCGATCTGCTGCATCGCATCTGCGCGTAGGGGGAGCGCTCGTCTGCAAGCTGCGGAACTATGATCTTCCCTACGAGCTGGAAGCAGTCGCCAATGCTCTGCAAACTCCACCCGCACCCTTGGCACAGGGAATGCAGCGGCTCGAAGCAGAGCTTCGGAATCTACCGTACCATATCAACATCTATCCCTATATGGAGGACGCATACGAGGTCAGAGAGTCATTCTTTGCACAGTTGAGAACGATGGAGGAATATCAGAACAATACCCATGTGCGCGAGGTGTTCTCGGAGGAGCGCTTTGACGCGCTGATGACCCAGTATGCCGTCGTATTGAGGAAGAGAGTATGAAATCGTCTGCGGATCTGCATAAACTCGAACAGTTTTTTACATTCCTCCATGAGACACCTGCTCCGCAGGGCTTCTCTGCATTGCGCGCGCAGCCGCTGCTCCTCTACGGGGCGGGGAATCTGGGCAAGAAGCTCTACGCGTGCCTCGTAGAGAATGGGATCGAGCCGCATGGCTTTATCGACAGGAATGCGGAGAGCTCCACTGCACCCGCGTCGGTCTATGTGCCCGATGCGCCGGAGCTGGCACCGCACTACAATGACAGCGTCGTGATCCTTGCGGGACTCTTTGGGCGCACGCAGGATGGGGCGATACGCCGCTCTCTCACGGAAATCGGTTTTCGGCAGATCTATGCCCTGCATGAGGTCGACTGGCAGAGCATCGAGAGCCGCGACTTCCTCTCGCATATGTTTATCGGCTCGTATGATCCGTCCAATCTGCTGCGCGACGCAGAGAAGATATGTGCGGCGTATGAACTCTTTTCGAGCGAGGAGGAGCACGATTTCTTCCTCACCGCACTGTCCGCCTATCACGCGCACGATGTCACGCGCTTCCCGCAGCCGCTGCCTCTTGAGGGACAGTATCTCGCAGCGGACGTGCCGGAGCGTATGGACTACCGCCGCCTGATCGACTGTGGCGCATATGACGGCGATACCCTGCGCAGCATCCTTGGGAGCGCGAGAGAGATCGAGGCGTATGCGGCGTTCGAGCCGCAGGGAGATCTCTGTGCGGAAATTCAGGCATACATACGGGAGCAGAAGGGGATTCGCGAGGCGCATACCCTGCCGCTCGGTGTATCGGATCGCTATGAGCAGCTGCATTTTACGGCGGTCTCGGACGGCCGCTCTGCGGCAAAGGCAGATCCGACAGGCACGGCAGTCCTCCAATGCGCACCACTCGACGGCGTGCTGCACGGTTTTGCGCCGACGATGATCAAGATGGACATCGAGGGCATGGAGCCGCGCGCTCTCAGCGGGGCGCGGGAGCTGATTCAGACGTATCACCCGCAGCTTGCGATCTGCGTCTATCACGACATTTCACATCTGTGGGAGATTCCCCTGCAGATCAGGGAACTCTATGAGGGCTACCGCCTCTACATCCGCAACTATCAATTCATGGGTCTGGAAACGGTCGTGTATGCCGTTCCCTGACCATCCGGCGAAGGAACGCCGTTAGGAGAGAGCAAAGAGCAATGGCAGAGATCAAGCCAAACTACGATACCAAGAGGAAGAAGCTCGCGGAGGTCATTCCGCTTGCCGCTCCGTTCACCGTCTACATCGAGCAGACGAAATACTGCAATTTCAAATGCTTTTACTGCATTCACTCCACCCGTGACGAGGCGGACGGTGAGTTCCGTGCGCTCGGACACCGTATGCAGCATATGGACGAGGGCTTCTATGAGAAAATCATCCGCGAACTAAAAGAATTTCCGCAGGACGGCGTCAAGCGCATCGTGTTCTCGGGACTCGGCGAGCCTCTGATGAATCCACGTTTGCCCGAGTACGTGCGCATGGCGGTGGATGCGCAGATTGCAGGGCGCGTCGAGGTCATCACGAACGGTCTGCTGCTGACGCCCGAAAAGAGCAGGGCACTCGTCGAGGCGGGCATCACGAACATCAACATCTCCGTGCAGGGGCTTGATGCGGCGGGTTATGAGGAGACATGCGGCATCCGCATCGACTTTGAACGCTATCTCGAGAATCTGAAATACCTCTACGAGCACAAGGGGAACGTCCAGATTTATATCAAGGCAATCGACGCGACACTGGGGACAAAGGAGAACGAAGAAAAATTTTTCGAGATTTTCAGCCCCTTCGCTGACCGCATCTACATCGAGCATCTTGTCGTCATGCAGCAGCAGATGGACGGACTGCGTGAAATCGTGGATGGGACAAAGAATTTCTACGGCGAAGAACTCGACGTGAACCGCAAGGTATGCGCGCAGTCCTTCTACTTCATGCAGATCGGCTGTGAGGGCGACATTTTCCCCTGTCCCGTGCCGGGGCTTGGCAAGAATCTCTCGATGGGCAATGCCAAGGAGCACACGCTCACGGAGATCTGGAACGGCAGCCGCCGCAGGGGATTCCTGCGCAAGATGCTCAAGAAGGAAAAGGATCAGATTCCGGACTGCGCGACCTGCACCTGTTTCAACGCAATCAACAATCCGATGGAGCAGCTGGACGACGACGCGGAGCGACTCCTGCCGCTCTTTGCAGACTAAGGGGGACGTATGGCATCAGAGATAAAGCCGATCTATGGCACGGAGCGCGTTCAGCTCGCATCCGTACTGCCGCTTGCGACCCCGTACAGCGCGTTCGTCTTTCCGACGACGTTCTGCAATTTCAAATGCGCCTATTGCGGGCACTCGCTCGGCTTTGCCGAGATGAAGAAGCAGTACGACTTCACGCCCGAGCATATGACGATGGGGACATACGAAAAGACCATCGAGCAGCTTGCCGAGTTCCCGCAGAAACTAAAGATGCTCTCGCTCACGGGGCAGGGCGAGCCGCTACTCAATCCGCATATTGCGGACATGGTGCGTCTCGCAAAGGAAGCGGGCGTTGCCGAGCGTATCGAGATCATCTCGAATGCGTCCATGCTGCGCCCCGCCCTTGCCGACGCGCTCATCGACGCGGGGCTGGACACCCTGCGCGTTTCCCTGCAGGGGCTTTCCTCGCAGAAATATGCGGACATCTGCCGCGCCAAGGTGGATTTTGATGCATTCGTCGCGAACATCCGCTATTTCTACGCGCATAAGAAGTCAACGAATCTCTTTCTGAAGGTGATGGATGTTGCGCTCGAGGAGGGCGAGGAGGAGAAATTCTATCAGCTCTTTGGCGACTGCACGGATCGCATGTATATCGAGCATATGCTGCCCGCCTATGATGGGGTTGAGATGACAAAGGACATGGTGATCGAGAGCGACCGTTACGGCGTCAAGACCGAACGCATCTATCAGGTCTGTCCGCTCGCCTTCTATATGCTCGGGGTATTCCCAAACGGCGATGTCGAGCCGTGCGATACGATCTACAAGCCCATCGTACTCGGCAACGTGCATGGGGGGCGCATTCTAGATATGTGGCACAGCGAGAAGATGTATGAGTTCTGGAAGATGCAGCTTGAGGGGCGGCGCAGCGAGAACAAACGATGCGCGAATTGCTGCGCGCCGAACGATGTCGCACATCCCGAGGATCACCTCGACGACGAGGCTGTGGCAATCCTCGCGCGCATTGAGGAGCTGCGCCGATGAGGGCGGTGCGCATTGACGGGCAGACGCCGGGCGGCAAGCGCACGCGCCTCGCCGACGTGCTTCCGCTCGCGACACCCTTCTCCGTCCAGATCTTTCCCGTCTACGGCTGCAACCTCGCCTGTGCCTACTGCATTCACTCCGTCCCTCCGGCAGAGCGTGGCTTTGTGGCGGGCAAGGTCATGCTCGACTACGCACTCTATGAAAAGTGCATCGACGGGCTGACGGCGTTCCCGCACCCCCTGAAAAT
>NZ_CP016201.1:2782812-2800183 GCF_001683335.1 Selenomonas sp. oral taxon 126 | reverse complement strand
CCGCACCCCCTGAAAATGCTGCGCTTTGCAGGCACGGGCGAGCCGCTGCTCCATCCGCACATTGCGGACATGGTTGCCTATGCGGCAGAGCGTGATATTGCCGATACGATCGACATTGTAACGAATGGGCTTGCCCTTACGGAGGAGCTTTCGCGTGCACTCATCGGCGCGCGGCTCGGCAGGATACGCATCTCGATACAGGGGCTTGACGATGCGGCGTATGCGCATACGCGCCGCAGTAGTGTCTTTCGCGAGCTGGTCGAGCAGATTCGCTTCTTCTATGAGCATCGCGGCGCGACGCGGATCTATGTGAAGATCATTGACTGTGCACTCAGAGAGGGCGAGGAGGAGCGCTTTTTGGAGATTTTCGGCGACATCTCGGATTTCATCGCCGTGGAGCACCTCATTCCCGCCGTGCCGCAGATCGACTATGACAGACTCGGCGGTGCCGCAGATGTGACGCAGAACGGTGCGGCAGTCGGCAGTGCTGCCGTCTGTCCGCAGCCGTTCTACATGATGCAACTGAATCCCGACGGGATGATTGTACCGTGCTGTTCCATGGAGACCCCGTATATTCTCGGTGATCTCGCGCAGGAATCCATGCGTCAGATTTGGCAGGGAAGGAAGATGGAGGCATTCCGACGCGCACAGCTTATGTTTCAGAAAGAAAAATATTCGGTTTGTGCCAAGTGCAGACAATATCAATATGCGATGTTTGAGGAAGACATCCTCGATGGAGATGCCGCCGAACTTCTGACACGCGGTGTCATTGGATAGGGAGAACAGAGAAATTTATGAGTGCGAGAAGAATTGATGGGCAGAGTGGTGAATACAAAGAAATGGCACATACCCCCACCACAGGTGCTAAAAAATACTCAATTTCAGGAGTGCCGGATGCCGCTCCTGTATCATTAAATTATTTGCTTGTCATGCCGCGTTTCGTCGACAAGGTCGGCGAGTGGTATCAGTTCCCGCTCGGGATTCCCTATGTTTCTTCCTGTATGAAGGCGGCGGGGCTGCGTGTGTATACACTCAACATGAACCACGAGGAGGGTTCTGTTGCCGATACGGTGCAGGCATATATAAAAAAATATGATATTGGGATGCTCCTCACAGGGGGACTGTCCTTTCAGTACAATGCCATCAAGGAGATCCTGCAGGCGGCCAAGGAATATGATCCGAACATCGTCACCGTTGCGGGTGGCGGCATCATCACGAGTGCACCCGAGGCAGGCATGGAGGTCTTGGCGTTTGCTGACTACGGCATTATCGGTGAGGGAGAGGAGACCACACCGGAGCTTTGCAAGGTTGTTGCCAAGGGCGGCGATCCACTCTCTGTCAACGGGCTCATCATTGCACCTCGTGTCCTCGGAGAGGAGCTGCGCGAAACCCCGAATCCATACAAGCGGGGTTATCGACGCACCTTGCCGCGCAAGGAAGTACGCGATCTGGATTCGATTCCGTTCCCCGACTATGATGGTTTTGACTTTGGCAGGATCGCCGGTAATATGGCGAATTTGCTTGGAATCAATGAGGATCATGCGATTACAATGACTTCGAGCCGTTCCTGCCCCTTCCAGTGCACGTTCTGCTTTCACACGAGTGGCAGTCACTATCGAAAACGTTCATTGGATAATTTCTTTGGAGAACTCGATATTCTTGTAGAGAAATACGGCATCAAGTACATCTTTGTATCGGATGAGCTTTTCGCATATAATTTCAAGCGCGTCCTCGAATTCTGCGCACGCATCAAGCCGTACAATATCCGCTGGTGGGCGCAGTTCCGTGTCTCAGATGTGACGGAGGAGATGCTCCGCGCATTGAAGGATGCGAACTGTGTTACGATGGGCTTTGGTCTCGAGAGTGCGGACGACCGCATCCTTGAGAGCATGAACAAGAAGATCAAGTTTGAGCAGACGGAGCGTGCGCTGAAGTTGACCTATGACTATGGCATTACAATACAGGGCGGCTTCATTTTCGGCGATGTGGAGGAGACGCTTGAGACGGCGACGAAGACGCTGAACTGGTGGAAGGATCATCCGGAGTACGGTATTACGCTGAATTTCATCACAGCATATCCCGGAACGCCGCTCTACAAGCAGGCGCTGCAGCGGGGACTCATCAAGGACGAGGTGCAGTTTATTCGCGACGGATGCCCCGTTGTGAACCTGTCGAAGATGTCAAAATCCGAGATGGACTGGGTCGCCGAGCAGATCATGACGCTGCCGCAGCGTGCCTTCCTCGTTCCGGATAGGATTCGGGAGGTCACACTGGACTACGAGGAGAAGCGCATCGGATTTACAGGGGACTGTACGGCGTGTGGCGTGGAAAATACGTGGCGCAATGTCCGCTTCTTCACGCGCAACGTGCTGACCTGCAAGGACTGCGGCAAGAAGCACAAGCTGCCGATCCTGCATGAGGTCACGGACTGCATATCGCATTCGATTGCGCATCTCCTCACGGAGAAGGGGCGTGTTGCGTTCTGGGGCATCAACGACTACTTTGCCAATATGCTGCCCGATCTGCCTGCGGTGCAGAGTGAGCGCGCCTATCTGATCGACAACTCACGGATCAAGCAGGGCGGCATCGTCGAGGGCAAGAAGATCCACGCGCCCGCGATACTGGATGAACTGGGGATTGATACGGTCATTATCCCCGTTGTCTCCTATGTGACGACAATCGAGAAGCAGATCCGCGCGGAGTATCCTCATGTAAAAGAAGTCATCAATATATTGGATCTGATTCAGCCGATCGCAGTGAACGAGGCTCTTGTCTGCTGATCGGGGCGAAGGGATTCGCGTGATGCTGTTTCAGCGCAGGGAGGAACTGCCGAAAGGACGATGTTTTGTGGTGATTTCGAGGGAGCGTGCACTCGCGTGTCTCGATGAGGCACGGCGGCTGAATGACGGCGGCTGGATTGTCCACTCGCTTGCCGTCGGAACGGCGGCGGAGCGTATTGCGGCTCTTGTTGACGGACTGGATGCGGAGCGTGCCTTTGTGCTCGGGGCACTTCATGACATCGGGCGCAGGTTCGGCGAGATGGGCATGAATCACGTGATCCTCGGCTATCACTTCCTTTTGGGGGAGGGGGATATAGAGGCGGCGGAGATCTGCCTGACGCACTCCTTTCCGGTGCAGGAGATCACGGCGGTCAACGGTGGCTGGGATCTGACGGTGGAGGATTACGCCTTTCTGGATTCCTTTTTGCAGGCGCGCACGTACACCCTGTACGACCGTCTGATCCAACTCTGCGACGCGATGGCGACAGGAGATGGGATCGTAGCAATCGAGCGGCGCATGATGGACATTATGCTGCGGTACGGGATTGATGAGACGAGTCTGCCGCGCTGGCGGCAGCTCTTTGCGATGAAGGCGGAGTTCGAGCAGCGCATGGGCTGCTCGGTGGAATCCGTACTCGGTCTGTGTACGATCGTCGCAGTGTGAGGAGGTATCTTGATGTTTAAGGTAGAGGAGACGCCGCTCAAGGGCTGTCTAAAAATCTGCCCGATTGTGCGTGAGGACAGGCGCGGTGCGTTCGTCAAGACCTTCCACGTGGATGCGTTTCGAGAACTGGGGCTGCCGACCGTCTTCGCCGAGGCGTATTTTTCCGTTTCGCACCGAAATGTGCTGCGCGGGCTGCACTTTCAAACGCCGCCGATGGATCATGAAAAGATTGTCTATTGTACGGAGGGCGAGGTACTGGATGCGGTCGTGGATCTCAGACGCTCCTCGCTGACGTACGGTCAGCATGCGCTCTTTACGCTGCGTGCGTCCGAGGGGACGATGCTCTATATCCCGCGCGGCATGGCACATGGCTTCTGCACGCGCAGCGAATGCGCCGTGATGATGTATCAGGTGACGAGCGTCTATGCACCCGCCTGTGACGCGGGGATTCGCTGGGATTCGGCGGGGATTCCATGGGAGATAGAGGACCCTGTCATCTCGGAGCGCGATATGTCGTTCCCTACACTCACTGATTTTGTGAGTCCATTCGAGTAGAGGAGTCTGCTATGCGCGAGGTGCTGCATATTACAACGCATATGGGCGGCGGTGTCGGCAAGGTGCTGTCGGGGGTCGCCGCCCATGCGGTACGGACAGGGGCTCGTTATCGCCACCGCATCCTGCTGCTGGAACAGCCCGAGAAGATGAACTTTATCGACGCGTGTCGTGCCGAGGGGGTGGAGATCATCTGCGGTGCGGACGTGTCCACAATAGAGTCCACTATGCGTGCTGCCGATGTTGTTCAGATCGAGTGGTGGCATCATCCGCAGATGGCTGCGTTTCTCGCGGATTTTCCGCAGATTGATACGCATCTGACGCTCTGGGCGCATGTCTCCGGCTGCTATTATCCGTATATTCCTCCTGCCTTCCTGCGCGTGCCGCAGCGTTTTGTATTCACCTCGCCCTACTCGCTGGATAATCCCTATTGGAGTGCACAGGAGCGCCGATGGGGGCGGGAAAATACGGCGGTCGTACACAGCTCGGGCGGCTTTTCGGCGATTCGTCCGCATACAGGGCGTGCGCATGACGGGCGCTTCGTCATCGGCTATGTCGGCACGCAGTCCTATGCGAAGCTGCATCCGAATTTCGTCGCGTACTGTGCGCGTGTGGCGCACATCACCGGCATCGAATTCGTGCTTGTGGGCGATCTGACGAATGAGGAAGCGATTCGCACGGCGGCGCGGGCGCATGGTATCGAGGAGAAATTCCGCTTCGTGGACTATGTGAGCGATGTGAATGCCGAGCTCGCGCAGATGGATGTGTTTGGCTATCTGCTGAATCCGACGCATTTCGGCACGACGGAGAACGCGCTGCTCGAGGCGATGGCGGCGGAGCTGCCCGTCGTTGTTCTCAATCAATGCGCGGAGCAGTACCTTGTCGCGCAGGATGAGACAGGGCTGCTCGTACAGGATGAAGAGGGCTATCGGCGCGCGCTTGAGGATCTCTTTGCCCATCCTGAGAAGCGCCGCCGTCTGGGCGGGGCGGCGCGACGGCAGATTCTGCGGGATTTTTCTGTGGAGAGAACGACGGCGCAGCTGCATGAGATCTACGATGAAGTTCTGAACGAGACGCCGCGCCGCTATGATTTTTGCGCGGCGCTCGGACGCACGCCGCATGAATTCTTTCTGCGCGGGCTGCCCGATGAACTGCGTTCGATATTCGTGGAGCGCGATTCTGCACAGGAGGAATTGCCGCCGATTCTGAGGGAGCGGAGCAAGAGCTCCCTGCCGCATTTTTGCCGCGTCTTTCCTGTGGATGAACAGCTGCGGAGATGGCGGGAGCAGTTCTGTAATGTATGATATGGGTGTAAGGAGAGGGGCAGTATTGATGGAGCGCAGGGCACTGCTTACAGGTGTGACGGGATTTCTCGGAGGCTACACGGCTCGCGCACTGATGGAGGACGGCTGGCAGGTCGCTGCCGTCGTGCGCACGTCCTCACAGGTTGATGTACTCCCTGCAGTACTGCGCGAAAATATACAATTTTACAATGCCGACCGTATGGAGCTGCCGAAGATCGTGCGGGAGGCTGCGCCGGATGTCGTCTTTCACCTTGCCACGTACTATACGACAATACATTCCTATGAAGAGATCGACAGGCTCATCGGGAGTAATGTCACCTTTGGCGCAAAGCTGCTTGATGCAATGTCCACGAACGCTGTGACGCGGCTCGTCTATGCGCGCTCCTCGTGGCAGCACTATCGCGATGATTCCTATGAGCCGGCGAATCTGTATGCGGCATCCAAAGAGGCGTTCGATGCGATTGTCAAATTCTATACGGCGGCACGGGGCTTGCAGACGATTCGTCTGACCCTGTTTGATACATACGGAGAGGATGATCGGCGAAACAAGCTGCTCGCGATTCTGCCGCAGCTTGCCGCAGAGGGGCGCCGCTTGGCTCTGTCCCCGGGGGAGCAGCAGGTGGATTTCGTCCATGCGGAGGATGTGGCGCGAGCCTTCCTGCTTGCAGGAAACTATCTCGCGGATGGGCACTATGAACTCTGCGGCGATTACATTGTATCCTCGGGAACGGCGGTGACATTGCGCGAACTCATTCGCCGCTATGAAGCGCTGCGCGGGGAGAGGATGCCCGTAGACTGGGGCGCGCGTCCCTATCGAGAGAGGGAAATCATGTTTCCGTGGCGCGGAGGCAGGATTTTGCCGGGGTGGGAGCGAAAACATAAAGAATTGATGTAGGGGGAGAGCCGTTATCAATATGTGACACAATGTCGAAGGGAGCAGGCATATGAAGGTTGTTATCTTGGCGGGCGGACTCGGTACGCGGATCAGTGAGGAGTCGGCACTCAGACCAAAGCCCATGATTGAGATCGGCGGGAAGCCGATCCTCTGGCATATCATGAAAATCTATTCACACTATGGATTTCATGAGTTTGTCATCTGCCTCGGCTACAAGGGCTATATGATAAAGGAGTACTTTGCCGACTACTATCTGCACACATCGGATGTCACATTCGATTTCACGCAGGGCAACGCAATGACGGTGCACAACAATGTGTCAGAACCGTGGAAGGTGACGCTCGTCGATACGGGGCTGCATGCGCAGACAGGCTGCCGTATCAAGCGCGTGCAAAAATACATTGGGGATGAGCCGTTCCTGCTGACATACGGCGACGGTGTGAGCGATGTGGATCTGAATGCGCTCATCAAGATGCATACGGCGAAGAAGGGGCAAGCTCTCGTAACGATGACAGCCATCCAGCCCGGCGGCAGGTTCGGTGTGCTGGATATCGAATCCGGAACCAATGAGGTCAGCCGCTTTGTTGAAAAGGCAAAGGAGAACGGCGGTTGGATCAACGGCGGCTTTATGGTCGTTGAGCCGAAGGTGTTTGACTATCTGCGCGATGCAGATGACTGCGTCTTTGAGACGACACCGCTCGAGACGATTGCACGCGAAGGCGGACTGCATGCCTATAAGCATACGGGGTTCTGGCAGTGCATGGATACGCAGCGCGATAAGGTTCGCCTGGAACAGCGTTGGGAGTCGGGGAAAGCGCCGTGGAAGTTATGGGCGTAAAATAAGAGGTATGCCGTGGCAAAGCTGAGTATTATCATTCCTGTCTACAATATGAGCGAGCAGCTCGTTCAATGCATTCTTACGATACAGCAAACGGTGCGTCTGTCGTATGAGGTGATTATTGTTGACGACGGATCGGTGGAAGATGAGCGCGTGTCCATTTCCATGGGCGGGGGTGACATACGTATTCTGCACAGTGAGGAGCATCGCGGTTTTTCTCATGCGGTCAATATGGGGATACGTGCCTCCGTGGGAGAGGTTCTGCTCTTTCTCCATGCGGATGTGCTGCTCGCTCCGCACACAGCAGCGGATATGCTGGATGCGCTGATTGAGGATGAGCGCCTAGGTGCGGTATCTGCAGTTGCAGCATCCGTATATGAGCGGGCGCAGCTGCTGCCGGATGCGCCTTATCACGGCTGGGTTCCTTTGTTGCGACAGCGGAGGCGATTCGCGCACGTGGGAAAGCCGCATATCCGGAGATTCTCGCGGAGATGATTGCGCTCATGGTGCGGCGCGACGTGGTGGAGGCGGCGGGCTTCCTCGATGAGCAGTATCAGGTGCCTGCGCTTGCTGCATATGACTATACGGTTCGTATGACGCGGGCGGGCTATGGAATCGCGGTGTTGCCGTACGTCTATGTCCATCACAATGAGGGGAGGCAGAAGACGGAGGAATACGAGCGCACCTGTGAAAGGGAGCGTGCGTTTTTTCATACAAAATGGGGCGTCGAGCTCAGCTATTCCTTTCAGGAACGCCATGATCTATTCCCACTGATGGATTTGCAGAGAGAGGGGCTGCGCGTACTCGAGATCGGCTGTGCCTGTGGGGGTACACTGAGAGCGATTGGAGTACAAAATCCGTCTGCAAAGCTCTACGGTGTGGAGTTGAATGAGAATGCTGCCGTGATTGCAGCATCGTTTGCCGAGATTCTTTCCATGAATGTGGAGGAGCTTGATCCCGCAGATTTTCAGGAGCGCTTTGACTACATCATCATGGGGGATGTCATCGAGCATTTGCTCGAGCCATGGGCTGCGATCCGCAATATGCGTGAGCTGCTCGTGCCGGGCGGATCGATCATTGCGAGCATTCCGAATGTGGCACATATCAGCAACCTCTACAATATGCTCTGCGGGCGTTGGACATACGAGGATTGCGGGCTGCTTGACCGTACGCATTTTCGCTTCTTTACGAAATCTGAGATTGTCAAGATGTTTGAAGAGGCTGATCTTGTCATCGACGACATTCGCCCCAGACAGTTGATTCTTGATGAATCATGGAAGGTGTTCCGAGAAGAGATTCTCTCTCTTCGTATGGTGGATGTCAAACCCGAGGATGTGGACGCATTCCAATGGTTTGTGTGTGCACGGCGTGTGTAGAGTCTATTTTTCGTTTTTTTTGTGGCATAGAGCCGTTATCTGCGCTATAATGGGGCGGATAACGGCTCTATGATTTGGTGGAGGGATATGATGAGCAGGGATGTGCTGGAACTCCTGCGGGCGGCGGGCGGCTATATCTCGGGCGAGAAGATGGCGGAGCGGCTCGGCGTGACGCGTGCGGCGGTGTGGAAGAAGATTGCGGCACTGCGCGACGCGGGCTATGATATTTCGAGTGCGCCGCGCAGCGGCTATGTGCTGCGCTCCGCCCCCGACCGTCTGATCGAGACAGAGATTTCGCAGGATCTTCAGACGGCGCTCGTCGGGCAGAAGATCATCTGCTACGATACGGTGGACTCGACGAATCTCGTACTGAAGAATCTCGCGCGCGAGGGTGCGGAGGACGGCACGGTGGTTGTCGCCGACAGTCAGGGGACGGGGCGCGGGCGCATGGAGCGCGCGTTTTTCTCGCCGCCGGGCAAGGGGATCTGGGTGAGCATCCTTCTGCGCCCGACATTCCTGCCGCAGGATGCGCCGAAGTGTACGCTGATGGCGGCGGTGGCGGTCGCACGTGCAATGGAGCAGTTTGGGCTGCGCGCTGAGATCAAGTGGCCGAACGACATCCTGCACGACGGGCGCAAGCTGGTCGGCATCCTCACGGAGATGAGCGCGGAGATGGATCGCGTGAACTATGTTGTGATCGGCATCGGCATCAATGTAAACATTGCGCCCGAGGATTTCCCGGAGGAGCTGCGCGCGATTGCAACGTCGCTCATGCAGATGAAGGGCGCGCCTCTGCCGCGCGTTGCGTTCCTGCAGGAGCTGCTGCGCGCTCTCGATGAGCTCTATGCCTCTGTGCAGCGTGAGGGCTTTGCGCCCGTGCTCGCGGCGTGGCGGGAATATGCCGTGACTCTCGGGCAGGAGGTGCGCGTGATCGGCCCTGCGGGCGAGGAGTTCGAGGGCGTTGCGGCGGATATTGATGCGGAGGGGGCTCTTCTCGTCGATACGGCAGAGGGGCGGCGGCGTGTGTTGGCGGGGGATGTGTCCATCCGCCCGAAGAGATAGTACGGAGGAAAGAACGTGCTGCTAGTACTTGACATTGGCAACAGCAACATCGTCATGGGTGCGTATGAGGGGAAGCGGCTTCTGCGGCATTGGCGCATTTCGACAGATCGGCAGAAGACGGGCGATGAATACGGCATTCTGTTCAATGAACTGTTTCGCTATCAGGGCATAGAGATGTCGGATATCAAGGCGATCATCATATCGTCCGTCGTTCCGCCGCTCGTCGTGCCCCTGCGCAAGATGTGCGAGCGCTACTTTCACATCCGCCCGCTGATCGTCGGCCCCGGCATACGGACCGGTGTGCGGCTCAACTATGAGAATCCGCGCGCGATCGGTGCTGACCGCATCGTAAACGTCATCGGCGCACACGAGCAGTATGGCGGGCCGCTCATCGTCATCGACATCGGGACGGCGACGACGTTCGACATCGTAGCGGAGAACGGGGACTTCCTCGGTGGTGTGATTGCGCCGGGGCTTGGCTCAAGCGCAGAGGCACTCTTTCAGCGGGCGGCGCAGCTGCCGCGCATCGAGCTTGTGCCGCCGAAGACGGTTGTCTGCCGCAGTACGATACAGGGTATGCAGGCGGGCATCATCTACGGCTACGTCGGGCAGATCGACGAGATCGTGCGTCGCATTAAGGCGGAGCTGGCACTGGAGATGAAGGTGGTCGCGACGGGCGGCTTTGCGCGCATGGTGGCAAAGGAGTCCAAGACCATCGACAAGGTCGATCACTTCCTGACCCTGACGGGTCTGCGCGTCCTCTACGAGAGAAACCAGCCGTGAAGCCGATGAAGCTCGGCGCGTTCACCTTTGACGATCCCGTCTTTCTCGCGCCGATGGCGGGCGTGACGGACGCGGCGTATCGGATCATCGCGCACGACATGGGCTGCCCGCTCGCGTTCGCGGAGATGGTGAGCAGTCAGGGCATCCACTACCGCAATGAGCATACGATGAAGATGCTCCGCACGGAGCCGGGCGAGCGGCCGATTGCGATGCAGATCTTTGCAAAGTCGGCGGCAATGGCGGCGGAAGCAGCGGCGTATATCGAGGAGATCGGTACGGCGGACATTCTGGATTTCAACATGGGCTGCCCCGCGCCGAAGGTCGTGAAGAACGGCGAGGGGTCGGCGCTCATGCGCGAGCCGAAGAAGGCGGAGGAGATCCTGACGGCGATTCGCCGCGCGACGAAGCTGCCGTTCACCGTGAAGATGCGGCTCGGCTGGGACGATGCCTCGCGCAACGCCGTCGAGATTGCGCGGATGGCGGAGGCGGTCGGCGTGGATGCCGTCGCCGTGCACGGGCGCACGCGCGAGCAGTTCTACAGCGGCAATGCCGACTATGCGGCGATTGCAGAGGTGAAGCGCTCCGTCACGATTCCCGTCATTGTGAGCGGGGATGTGTGCCGCCCCGCAGATCTCGCGCGCGCCCTCGATATTACGGGCGCGGATGCGGTGATGATCGGGCGCGGAGCGCAGGGGAATCCATGGATTTTCCCGCAGCTGATTCACTGGCTGAGAACGGGGGAGGAACTGCCGCCGCCGACCCTTGCGGAGCGTGCGCAGGTGATTCTGCGGCATCTCGATCTCCTGATTCAGTACAAGGGCGAATACATCGGCATCCGCGAGATGCGCAAGCATGCGGCGTGGTATACGCGCGGACTAAAGGGCAGCGCGGAGCTGCGCGAGCGTTTCAACCGCGCGGCGTCAAAGGACGAATTCGTGCAGATCCTGCACGAGGCTTGGGATATATGAAAGGAAATGCTTATGGTGCAGGGGCAGCTTGCACCTTTGCCTAAGAAAGGAACTATCATGAGTGACGATAAGAAGCAGTCGGTCTGGTCGAAGTATACGGCCGAGGAGCGCGCGGCGGTGGACGAACTCGCGCGCGGTTATATTGATTTTCTCTCGGACTGCAAGACGGAGCGCGAAAGCGTGACGGAGGCGGTGCGCCTTGCGCAGGCGGCGGGCTACCGCGACCTTGCCGAGATCATCGAGCAGGGGACGTCGCTCAAGGCGGGTGACAAGGTCTACGCCGTCAACATGAAGAAGGCGATCGTGTTCTTCCATATCGGGACGGAGCCGATGGAGCACGGCATGAACATTCTCGGTGCGCACATCGACACCTGCCGTCTCGACGTGAAGCAGAACCCTCTGTATGAGGACGGCGGACTTGCGTATTTCGACACGCATTACTACGGCGGCATCAAGAAGTATCAGTGGGTGACGATCCCACTTGCGCTGCACGGCGTGGTCGTAAAAAAGGACGGCACGGTTGTCGAGATCAACGTCGGGGAGAAGGCGGACGACCCCGTCTTCTGCGTGACGGATCTCCTCGTACACCTCTCGCAGGAGCAGCTTGAGAAAAAGGCATCAAAGGTCATCGAGGGCGAGAAGCTGGACGTGCTCATTGGCGGCTATCCGCTCAAGAAGGACGATAAGGAATCCGTGAAGGGCGGCATCCTCGCCCTCCTCAAGGAGCATTATGACATCACCGAGGAGGATTTTAACTCGGCGGAGCTGACGCTTGTTCCGGCGGGGCGTGCGCGCGAGCTCGGCTTTGACCGCAGCATGGTGCTCGGCTATGGGCAGGACGACCGCGTCTGCTCCTATACGGCACTCTGCTCCATGCTCGAAACTGTACAGCCGAAGCGCACAGCGTGCTGCCTCCTCGTGGACAAGGAGGAGATCGGCAGCGTCGGCGCGACGGGGATGCAGTCGCGTTTCTTCGAGAACATGGTTGCGGAGGTGCTCTCCGCCTGCGGGCAGTACACGGAGATCGCCCTGCGCCGCACCCTTGCGCGCTCAAAGATGCTCTCCTCGGATGTGTCGAGTGCCTATGACGCACTCTATGCAGACGCGTTCGAGAAGAAGAACGTCGCCTACCTCGGGCGCGGCATGGTGTTCAACAAATTTACGGGCGCGCGCGGCAAGTCCGGATCGAGCGATGCGAGTGCAGAGTACCTCGGCGAGCTGCGCCGCATGATGGACGAAAATGGCGTCAGCTATCAGCTCGCAGAGCTCGGGCGCGTCGACCTCGGCGGCGGCGGCACGATCGCCTATATCATGGCGCGCTACGGCATGGACGTAATCGACAACGGTGTCGCCGTGATGAGTATGCACGCACCGTGGGAGGTCACGAGCAAGGTTGATATCTACGAGATGAAGAAGGGCTACGACGTATTCCTGCGGAATGCGTAAGGGCTCAAGGCATAGACGCCCCTATCGGCTCACTGCGTTCGCTACTTCTCCCGTGGCGGTCAACGTCATCCAATCACACTTCGCTAAAGCTCGTGTTCTTGGGACGTTTTCGCATACGACCTGTTACCCGCTCAGCTGCGCCTTTCAGGCTTGCTTCTCGGACAGGTCAGCAACGGGGGAAGCTAATATTCCGTAATCTGGAAGCCTCCCCTGTGCGGCACGGGGGAGGGGGACCACGCGAAGCGTGGTGGAGGGGGCGCTTTGAGCGTCTGAACAACAAGAGCAAAGGGCTGTTGCATGAGTTAAAACGACTTCGTGCAGCAGCCTCATCATTTCGTTTAGAAAAGGGGAGGACGATATGGTTTCGCAAGAGATGTACGAACTCGGCACGAAGAAGTCCAGCATCCGCACGATCTTTGAATACGGACAGAAGCGCGCGGTGGAGGTCGGCGCGGAGAACATCTTTGACTTCAGCCTCGGCAATCCGAACGTGCCCGCGCCGGACTTCATTCAGGCGGCGGCAATCGACATTTTGCAGCACAGCGACCCGATGGAGGTGCACGGCTATACGATTGCACCCGGGAAGCCGCAGGTGCGCGAGATCCTTGCCGCCGACCTAAAAAAGCGGTTCGGCATGGAGATCACGGGGAAGAATCTCTTCCTCACGGCAGGTGCGGCGGCATCCGTCACGATCACATTCAAGGCGCTCGCGGAGGCGGGGGACGAGTTCGTCACGATTGCACCGTTTTTCCCCGAGTATCGTGTCTTTGTTGAGGCGTGTGGGGGAAAGCTCGTTGTCGTGCCCGCAAAAACCGATGACTTTCAGATCGACTTCGCGGCACTTGAGGCGGCGCTCACGCCGCGCACAAAGGCGATCATCATCAACTCGCCGAACAATCCGAGCGGCGCGGTCTACAGTGAGGCGACCATCCGTCAGCTCGCCGAGCTGCTGCGTGCGAAGGAGCGGGCATTCGGGCATCCGATCTTTATCATCGCGGACGAGCCGTATCGCGAGATTGTCTACGACGGCTTGACGGTTCCGTGCATTCCTCTGCTCTACGAGAACACAATTGTCTGCTACTCGTACAGCAAGTCGTTCTCCCTGCCGGGCGAGCGCATCGGCTACATCGTCGTGCCGGACACGGTGGTGGACTTCGCACGCGTCTATGGCGCGATTGCAGGGGCGGCGCGCGTCCTCACACACGTCAATGCACCCTCGCTCTGGCAGCTTGTCATCGCACGCTGCGCAGGCAAGACTGCCGATCTCAGTACATACGCCCACAATGCTGCGTTCCTCTATGAGGGGCTGACAGCAGCAGGATTTTCCTGCATGCGCCCGCAGGGAGCGTTCTATCTCTTTCCGCAGGCGCTCGAGGAGGATGATGCGGCGTTCTGTGCGCGTGCGCGCGACTACGATCTGCTGCTCGTGCCGGGGGCGGATTTCGGCTGTCCCGGCTACTTCCGCGCGGCGTACTGTGTGCGAACGGCGATGATCGAGCGCGCGCTGCCGCGTTTTCAAAAACTGGCAGAATCGTACGGGAAGGTACATGAATGAAGTTCATGTATAATAGTTTCATTAAAACGTATATTGACAATCAGCCTCCTCAGAGCTATACTTAAAACCGATTTACGTTTAGAAAGGCGTATCATTATCAATGATATGCCGCAGATCGCAGATTACTTACGCGCGCATTCGGCGCGTTTGATTGGATAAGGAAGGTGTTCTTTTTGACAAGTGCAGAACTCTTTGAAAAAGGCGGACCGGTAATGTACCTGCTGCTCCTGTGCTCGCTCTCAGTGGCAGCGATTGCGATTGACCGCTTTTTGCTCTATCGTCGTGCATCGCAGGGGGCACGTGCGCTTGAAGCGGATGTTGCCGCCGCGCTTCGCAAGAAGAAGCTGGATGAGGTCGCACCTGCTGTGAAGGGCAAGGACAACATGGTTGCCCATCTCATACAGAGTGCGGTTGATGCGCGTGCGGCAGGGGAGGATGTTCCCATGACGCTTGAGGCGGTCTACGGTGAGGCGGCAATGCTTCTGCGTGCACGTCTCAACTATCTTTCAACGATTGTCACGCTTGCACCGCTGCTCGGTCTCTTGGGTACAATCTCGGGTATGATCCAGTCCTTCAGCGTGTTCAACCTGCAGGCAGGGCAGCCGATGGCGATTACGGGCGGCATCGGAGAGGCCCTGATTGCAACGGCGACAGGACTGCTCGTGGCGATCTTTGCACTTGTTGTGCACACCTACTTCGCACAGCGCATGGACATGATGCTGACACTGCTCGAAAAGACGATGAATACCCTGCTCGCGGGGTTCGCCGCGAATGATGGAGGGCATTCTCATGCGTCGTAATTTTCATGATGTGCGTGAGCCGCTCGTCATGATTATCCCAATGATCGACATTATGCTCTTTCTGCTTGTTTTCTTCATGCTAAGTACGATGTATATGGTGAATGCGAGCACAGTGCAGGTCAGTCTCCCACAAGCGGCGAGTGCACAGCAGGACACGCGCCCGCACATCGTATCCATTACGGTGACGGAGGACGGCAAGGTTCTCTTTGACCGCGATGAGGAGCCGACGCGGGAACTTACGGCGCGGGTCAAGACGCAGCTCGAAGATGATCCCGATACGGTCTTTGTCGTACGCGGCGACCGCAAGGCGGACTACCAGTTCGTCGTCACCGTCTTTGATGCGCTCAAGGAGGCGGGGACGCGTCATGTGTCCATTGCGACGGAGACGGGAGGGGTCTGAGTGCAGTATCAGACACATTGGCGTCTCGCCTTTGTTCTCGCGTTCTTCTTTCACATCATTGCGTGGCTCTTTCTGACGATCCTGATTCCGCACGTCTTCAAAGCGCTTGAAGCACCTCCACAGGAGGAGCCGATGGAGTGGGTCGAACTCGCGGATGATCCAGGACCTCCCGAGGAGGAGCAGCAGGAGGAAGAACCTCCTCCTCCGCCGCCGCCCCCACCGCCCGAACCGGAACAGGTGGAAGAAGAACCTGCCGTGGTTGAGGCAGAAGTTCCCGAGGAAGCCATTACGGAGATTCTGAAGGAAGTCGAGGAAACGGCGGACAAGCCGGAAGAACCGAAGGTTCTGCGCTCCGGCGAGGGTAAGCAGATCGGTCAGCCTGGCAAGATCCTCCATGCGGAACAGCCGCCTTACGGCGTGATTCAGTTCAAGGGACGCATTGCCGTTTCGGCACGCATCGGCACAGACGGCAAGGTCATATCCACGAAGATACAGGTTTCTTCGGGGAATGCACTCTATGATCGGATGGCACGGCGCATTGTCGAGAAGCAGTGGAAATTCGAGCCTGCGAAGGATATGAACGGGCAGCCGATGGAATCCGATATGCAGTGTCCTGTTTATTTCAACATGAAGCCGGCGCGCAACATCAAATAGCGTGCATGAAAATTGGGAGGAAACGAGCAATCCGATGAGAAAACTCTTTGTGTTTATTATGGCACTTTGCCTCTTTCTGCCGGCGGCGTCCACCGATGCCGCGCAGACATGGCAGCAGATCCACGACCACATCGCCGCTGAGATGGAGAATGTCTATACCATCTACCAAACGGGCAATGCGGAGGGAGCGAAGGATGCCGTCAATGATATTTACTATGGCATCTACGAAAAGGACGGTCTTGAGAGTGCCGTGCGCAGCGGGATCTCCTCCAAGAGTGCGAACCTCACGGAGTACCAATTCTACACGCTGAAAAAGGCGATCCGTGCGGGTGCACCCCAGTCTGAGGTTGAGGCAGAAGGGAAAAAGCTCCTTGATATGGTTCAGGCGGAAGTGACAACCCTCGAGACAGCGGGGGTGCAGTCGGGCGGCTGGGGCATGTTCCTGCAGGCGTTTCTGATTCTTCTGCGTGAGGGCGTTGAGGCGATCCTCGTGCTCGTCGGCATCATTGCCTATCTCGGGCGTGCCGGTCATGAGAAGGAACTCTCCACGGTCTATAACTGGGCGATTGCGGGCGTTATTGCAAGCTTTATCTCGGCTTATCTCTTTGTTGAAGTTCTTGATAATACGACGACGACAGGCTCCGGGCGTGAGATCATCGAGGGCTGTACGGCTCTCTTTGCCGTGCTCGTCCTTCTCGGCACATCCGCATGGATGGGCGGCAAGTCCAACGCAAAGGCGTGGAAGTCCTACATCGACAGTCAGGTCAAGCTGACGCTCTCGACGGGCAAGAGTCGTGCCCTTGGCTTTGCCGTATTCCTTGCCGTTTATCGTGAGGGCGCGGAGGTCATTCTCTTCTATCAGGCACTCTTTAACAACGCCATTGGCGATGTCGATATGATCTGGGGCGGCTTTGTCGCTGCGTGTGCAGCTCTTGCTCTGCTCTTCTTCCTCATGCAGCGCGGTGCACTGCGCATCCCGATCGGTCCGTTCTTCAAGGTGACGAGCGCATTCATGTTTGTCCTTGCGGTCACCTTCCTCGGCGGCGGACTGAAGGAACTGCAGGAGGCAGATGTGATCTCCACCTCGGTCATTGAGGCGATCCCCGTACCGAGCATCGATCTGCTCGGACTTTATCCCACCTATGAAACCGTTGTGCCGCAGCTGCTGCTGATTTTGGCAGCTGTTGCAGCGGTATCATATAGAAAACGCTCTGCTACGGTAGAGGCGTAAGTTATTTCCTCGCAAGAGGGAGCAGTGTTTCATCTTTGTAAGGAGGATTATCCCATGAAGAAA
>NZ_CP016201.1:2773081-2782439 GCF_001683335.1 Selenomonas sp. oral taxon 126 | reverse complement strand
GCGAGTTCTCGATCGACAGTCCCGCACGTCAGAACTACATGCTCCACACCGACAAGGAGACGGGCGTTCCGGGTCATCTCTGGACCGAGCCGGTCAAGATGAGCTGGGTGTTCAAATACGTTCCGCGTAAGTGGTAATTTCAGTTACTCCCGGACGATGACGGCGCGGGATTCCTGTGCCGCACATTGTCCTGCCGGAATTAGAATGGCTGCCGTCCTTGGGGGACGGCGGCTTTTCTAGTAGGAAAGGGTTATTACAATGTTACAGGCGTTTCTACAACAATTGGTACCGGCGCTCGAAGAGAGCATCAAGCTCGCCGTGCCGCTCGGTATTCTGCTTGCAATCATTCTGCCCCTGCCGAATCAAAGCATCCGCCATACGTTTGTGCGCGTTTTGAAGTGGGGGTTTTTCCTCTCGCTCTTTATGACTGCCGTGCGTGTCGGTACAAAGTCCGCAGTCAACCGCGAGATTTTCGAGAGCATGGCGATCGGTGTCGATCTCGTGGGCGCGCTCGTTCTCTGTACGATCCTCCTGCGCAGTCTGCATCGTGAATGGACAACGAAGGAGGAGCGCGTCTTCCGTATTGGGACGGGGGCGCTTGCACTTGGTATCTTCCTCTATCACGGTTTGGAACTCTGGCTGATCCCTGTTGCTACGGTTCAGGTTGCGATGGGGGACTACTTTACCCTCATTTTCTTTGTCAAGATGCTCGGTTTTCTCGGCGGCATCTTCCTCGGCTTCCTCTCGGGGTATCTGGCGTACCATGCGGCGGCGGCACTCAACCACGGGCGGCTTGTCTTTGTCTTCACCGTGCAGATCGCTGCGACCGCCGTGCAGCAGATCATCTTTGTCATGACGGTCATGATGGCACGGCAGGTGCTTGGCGCGGAGGCGCTCATCCCATTTATGGCACCGTTTATCGATAACCAGAACAAAATCATCTATGCCATCTACTTCGTTTCCATTCTCGTGCCCGTTACGCTCTTTTTGCAGCCGCGTCCCGAGCGTCCGCTCTGGGCAAATCCCGCGCAGTACCGTCAGCTGCTCGCGCGCGCGATTCGGCGCAAGCGCTGGGGATCGGGACTCCTTGCAATGCTCGTTCTGACGATACTTATTTCGAGCGTCGGCGGTTGGTATGCGAACAAGAAGGAACAGCTTGTCCCTGCCGTTGCAGTCAAGGCGGAGGACGGACTTGTGCAGATTCCGCTCGAGGAGGTTTCGGACGGACATCTCCACCGTTATGCCTTCCGTGCCTCAGATGGGACGGAGGTGCGTGTCATCATCGTACAGAAGGGCGGCTCTGCGTTCGGTGTGGGGCTTGATGCGTGTGAGATCTGCGGACCGACGGGGTACCTCGAGCGCGACGGACAGATCGTCTGCCGCCTCTGCGATGTCGTCATGAACAAGGCGACGATCGGCCTTCCCGGCGGCTGCAACCCGATCCCCGTGGAGTACCGTGTGGCAAACGGTGCGGTGCAGATCGCAGGGGATACACTTGAAGCGGCACGCATTCACTTCCGGTGACGGCATGAGAGGAGGAAAGCCATGTTTTGGCAAATGGTAAAAGGGGCGCTCATCCGTCAGCGCGGGAGGTTCATCCTCATCGCACTGACGGTCGCCCTTGGCGTTTCGCTCGCGACTGCCATGCTGAATGTCATGTTCGACATCGGCGAGAAGGTTAATCAGGAGCTGAAGGCATTCGGTGCGAACATCACGGTAACACCGCGCAACTCGATGGTGCTCAAGGATCTCTACGGCGTGGAAACCACGAAGAGTACACATCGTGAATACCTCGAAGAATCGGATCTCGGCAATATCAAGACGATTTTCTGGACGAACAATATCGTTGCGTTCTCACCGTCATTGACGACGAACATCACGCTCGCGGACGGCGAGACGGTTCCGTTCTTCGGCACATGGTTTGAGCACACGCTCACGCTGCCGACGGATGAGGTCTACACCACGGGCGTGAAGTTCATGAAGTCGTGGTGGCACGTCGACGGTGACTGGGCGGACGATACGCAGACGAATCAGGTGCTCGTGGGTACGAAGCTTGCACAGAAGCTCGGCGTGTCGGCGGGCAGTACACTCTCGTACAAGAAGCCGGACGGTTCGGATGACACGCTGACGGTCACCGGCATCCTTT
This sequence comes from Selenomonas sp. oral taxon 126, assembly GCF_001683335.1. GTDB lineage: Bacteria > Bacillota > Negativicutes > Selenomonadales > Selenomonadaceae > Centipeda. The sequence goes on along the minus strand of NZ_CP016201.1, from coordinate 2,780,293 downwards.
CGGGCGGCGGCGATGAGGAGAATCAGATCGTCGGCTCACTTGCTCTTGCGCAGAATCTTGCAAACGCTGCGGGGAAGATCGATCAGGTCGAGGTCAGTGCGATGACGACACCGGAGAATGATCTTGCACGCAAGGCGGCAGAGAATCCGAAGTCGCTCTCACAGGCAGAGTATGACATCTGGTACTGTACCTCATATGTCGGATCGATCGCCTATCAGATCGAGGAGGTCATGCAGAATGCGGCAGCGCATCCCGTGCGCCAGATCGCAGAGTCCGAGGGGAAGATCCTCGACAAGACACAGCTCCTTATGCTGCTGATTACGGTTTTGTCGCTGCTCTCTTCGAGCCTCGGTGTCAGCAATCTCATCAGTGCGAACATCATGGAGCGCAGCCGTGAGCTCGGACTTCTCAAGGCACTCGGTGCGACGAATCTCGCGGTCGTGCTCTCCGTGCTTGCGGAGATCTTTATCGCGGGGATTATGGGCGGCATCCTCGGCTATGTCGTTGGGCTTGGTTTTGCCCAGCTCATCGGTGAGAACGTTTTTGGCTCGGGCATTGCGGTGAATCCGTACGTCATTCCGATTATTGCCGTACTCATGTCGCTCGTGCTCATTATCGGGAGTGTGCCCGCGATTCGTATGCTTCTGTCGCTGCAGCCGGCAGAGGTTCTCTATGGCAGGTGATGAATGATGAATCGATATAAAATGTTCTTTATCATGGTCGCCAATTCCCTGCTGCGGCGGCGTGCACGCATGGCAATCGCTCTGCTTGCCGTTGCCATCGGGGCGACGATCATCTCGGGCATGATCACGGTCTACAAGGAAGTCCCCGAACAGATGGGGCGTGCGTTCCGCGCCTACGGTGCGAACCTCCTTATCCTGCCGGGGACAGACAAGGGCGCGATTCAGGAGGATTCGGTTGCCGCCGTGCGCAAGTCCCTCTCGGGCTATGAGATCGTCGGCATCACACCGTTCCTGTATGATACCCTTCTCATCAACCACCAGACGGTGATGGCGGGCGGCACGGACTTTGCCGTCCTGCAGGAGGTCAGCCCGTATTGGCAGATTCGCGGCGACTGGCCGACACCGGGCGAGAAGGAGATCCTGCTCGGCGCGGAGTTTGCGGCGAAGCTGCGTGTGAATCCCGGCGATACGATTACCGTATCGGGCGGTGAGGGGACGATTGTGAGTGATTACCGCGTGTCCGGCATCGTTCGCACGGGTGGAAACGAGGAGAACTTTGTCTTTGTCTCCCTGCCCGATATGCAGAACATGAAGGGCCGTCCCGGCGAGCTGAGTCTCGCGCAGGTCTCCGTTGTCGCGGGGCAGGATGAGCTGACGCGCGCAGAGGAGAAGATTCGCACGGATGTACCCGGCGTTCAGCCCCAGCTCGTCAAGCAGATTGCCCAGTCCGAGGGCACGGTGCTCGGGAAACTGCAGGCACTCGTGCTCATCGTCACCGTCGTTGTCCTTGTCCTGACGCTGATCTGTGTCTCGACGACGATGATGGCGATTGTGACGGAGCGTCGCCGCGAGATCGGGCTAAAGAAGGCACTCGGTGCGGATAACCGTCACATTGTCGCGGAGTTCTTCGGCGAGGGGTGTCTCCTCGGTTTTCTCGGCGGCGTGCTCGGCTCGGGCTTTGGCTATCTCTTTGCCCAGAGCGTCAGCGTCAACGTCTTCGGACGCGGCATCGAGTTCTCCGCGACCATTGTCGTCGTTGCGCTCGTCATGTCTATCTTTGTGACAGGGCTTGCGTCGCTCCTGCCCGTGCGCATTGCGACGAATGTAGATCCCGCGATCATCCTGCGCGGTGAATAGGAGGAAAAAGCAATGAGTCTGCTTGAACTGCGGCACGTTTCCAAGGCATACAACGAAAAGGTGCTTGCTCTGGACGATGTCAATCTCAAGGTCGAAAAAGGCGAATGGCTTGCGGTCATGGGCCCCTCCGGCTCGGGCAAGTCGACCCTCATGAATATCATCGGCTGCATGGACAGCGCGACGGGCGGAGAGGTCATCCTCGACGGCGAGGTGCTGACGGATGCGACGCCGGAGGAACTGACGCGCTACCGCCGCGACAAGATCGGCATCGTCTTCCAGCAGTTCCACATGATCCCGTATCTCACGGCGGTCGAGAACATCATGGTCGCGCAGTACTACCACAGCATGCCCGACCGTGACGAGGCGATGGCGGCGCTCGAGCGCGTCGGACTCGCCGACCGTGCGAGCCATCTGCCGAGTCAGCTCTCGGGCGGTGAGCAGCAGCGCGTCTGCATTGCGCGCGCCCTCATCAACTACCCTGTCCTCATCCTCGCGGACGAGCCGACGGGCAACCTCGACGAGCAGAACCAGAAGCTCGTCATGAAGATCTTCCACGAGCTGCACGACGAGGGGCATACGATCCTCACCGTTACCCACTCTGCCGAGGTCGGTGACGAGGCGCAGCGCTGCGTCATCATCGAGCACGGGCGTATGCGTGAAAGGACGGCATGATATGAAGAAAACGACATTGGGCGTTGCCCTGCTTCTCTCCATCGGTGTCATGGTCGCGGGCTGCGGCGATGAGAAGAAGGAAGCGCCGAAGAATGACGAAAAGCCCGCCGCACAGGCGGTGTCCGTCGATCTGACGGGCGCGAAGGACGGCACGTTTGCGGCGGACAGCAGCGAGCACGCACAGCTCGGTCACTCGCACGTCGAGCTTACGATTGAGAACGGCGCGATTGCAAAGGTTGTGCACACGGGCTTTGACAAGGACGGCAAGCAAAAGGACGAGAACTACGGCGCGGACAAGCCCGAGGGCGTTCGCAAGAAGGCGCAGGTCGCCTACAAGGCGATTGCGTCCTACGCAAGTCAGCTTGAGTCGAAGAAGGATCTCGCAAAGGTGGATGCCATTGCGGGCGCAACCGTCAGCTACGACCAGTTCAATGAAGCCGTTGCAAAGGCTGTAGAAGAGGCGAAGAAGTAAAAGGGGCGCCTATGCTGTAAGCTCAAGCCTCCCCCGCCGAGCGGGGGAGGGGGATCGCTTGCGATGGAAGGGGCGCCTTGAACAGCAGAAAATCATAATTACTCGTTTGACGGGTAGTTATGATTTTTTTCTGTCTGTGCTATAATATGGAGCAGGATATAATGAGGAGGAAGAACTATGATAGACGATGCGAAGATTTTGGAGACGGTCATTGCGGAGTTCGAGGCGCTGACGCACATTCCGCGTCCTTCGGGACACGAGCGTGCGGTCAGCGACTATCTGAAGAAACGTTTTACAGAGATCGGCTGCACGGTGACGCAGGATGAGGCACTCAACATCATTGCCGAGATGCCCGCGACGACAGGCTGCGAGGCTGCACCGCGGACGATCCTGCAGGGGCACATGGACATGGTCTGTGTCGCGAAGCCGGGCGTGATCTACGACCCTCTGAACGATCCAATCAAAATGCTGCGTACGGAGGAGTCTCTGACGGCGGACGGCACGAGCCTCGGCGGCGACGACGGCATCGGTGTCGCGGAAATTTTGACCGCGATGCAGTATACGGAGGAACACGGACCGCTGCGCGCGATCATTACGGTGGATGAGGAGCAGGGGATGTCGGGCGCGCGCCATCTGGATGCCGCACATCTCTCGGGCGCACGTTTCCTCATCAACTGCGACTCCGAGGACTATCATATCATGACGGTCGGCAGTGCGGGGAGCGTGAACCTCGACTTCTCACGCATGCTGACGCGCAGGGAGTCCGCCCTGCCTGCCTATCGCATTGCCGTGGAGGGGCTGCGCGGCGGACATTCGGGCGAGCGCATCGGCGACGGGCGCGGAAACGCAATCCGCACACTTGCGCTTGCACTGCAGACGCTCGCGGGGCACGGCAAGATCGAGATTGTGTCCTTTACGGGCGGTACGGCGCGCAATGCCATCCCGCCGACGGCAGAGGCAATCATCCGCACGGAGATTGGAGAGCGTGAGATTGTCAATGTCCTTGTGGAGGAAGAAAAGCGCTTCCATGCGCTCTATGGCACGGCAGACCCCGCGATGAAGTTCTCTCTCTCGAGCGTGGAGAATGCGGGGCGCGTCATCGGTGCAGATGAGCAGCATGATCTCATCGCGCTTCTCACGCTTCTGCGTACGGGCGTGCACGATATGTCGCGCCTCCATGTGGACAAGGTGGAGACCTCGGCGAACCTCGGCGTCATCACCATGGACGAGAGCGAGGTGCACGTACAGTTCTTCCCACGCTCCTCGGTGAACGAGCGTCTGGATGAGATTGTCACGATGGCAGAGACCCTTGCGAAGCGCACGGGCTTCACGCTCACGGTTGGAGCAAAATCGCCGGCGTGGCGCGAGCGCGAGCACAGCACGCTTGTGAAGATCATGGGTGAGGTCTATGCCGCGCAGAACGGCGGTGCTGCAATGACCGTCGAGAGCATTCATGCGGGACTCGAGACGAGCTGGCACGCGGCGAAGAATCCTGAGCTCGACATGGTGTCCATTGGCGTGACGGCGCACGGCATCCACACGCCCGAGGAGCGCGTGGAGATTGCGGCGATTGTGCCCGAGGCAAAGCTCATGATGGAGACCCTGCGCCGCATTGCTGAGGAGAAGAGCTGAGAATGATTTGCCGCATTCTAAAATGAACATTCTCAATTAGTTTTTCCTTTCTATAGCAAAAACTTGTCGTATGTGCTATACTATTCTCATTGATTGTGATTATATATTGGAGAGTCAGCATATAAATCTATGGAGGGAAAGAGTATGGCAGATACCTATACGATGGAAGATCTGAAAAAACGTCTGCAGGCGACGCAGCGCAAGATGACGCCGCAGCGCCAGATTGTCCTGCAGGTGATACTGGATCATCCGAGTGAGCATCTGAGCGCGGAGAAGATCTATGACATTCTGCGCGGCACGGAGTCGGAGATCGGGCTTGCAACGGTGTACCGCAGCCTCGAGATTCTCGTCTCGCTCGGCATCCTGCAGAAGATTGAATTCGGCAAGGAGTTCGACAAGCGCAACAAGGGCTCGTACTCGTACGAGCTGAATCCGATCGACCCGAACCAGCATTTCCACCATCATCTCATCTGCACGGAGTGCAAGGAGATCTCGGAGTTCGAGGAGGATATGCTCGATCATCTTGAGGAGGATATCTTCAAGAAGACGGGCTTCAAGGTCGAGAACCATCAGGCGAAGTTTTTTGGCATCTGCAAAAAATGTCAGGAGAAGCAGAAATAGGCGTGAAGATTCGGTCGCTTACGATAAACACGAGTACCGAGGTCATTGTCAAAATTGTCCGCGAGGTATTGACGCTCTTCAAGGCGGAGATCGTAGGGCAGGCAGGGGAGGCGGATTACGCTCAGCTGTCGGTGGTGAACCGGCAGTCGGGATGTGAGCCGCCTTCTGTCATGACTGAGATACTTCTCTTTGCCCTCGACGGGTCATGTGAGAGATTTGAATTCTCCTCGGACGGTGCAGCGGACGAGGTGCCGCGTGCCGCCGTGCACCGTGCGATCAAGCGCAATGTCTATGCGTTCTTTCGCACGCGCTTTCAGCTGCCGCCTGCGCCGTGGGGCATCCTGCACGGCGTGCGCCCGACGAAGATCGTGCACCGATGGCTGCGGAGCGGCATGACACCTGAGGCAGTCATTGCGCGATTGCAGGCAGACTATGATTGCAGTGTGGGAAAGGCACAGCTCATCACGGAGGTTGCCGTGCGGCAGCTGCCGTTCCTCGCGCATAGCGATGTGCGCAGGGTGAGCATCTATGTCGGCATCCCGTTCTGCCTCTCGCGCTGCTTCTACTGCTCCTTTCCGTCGAATCTCCTGCCGGGCAGGGAAAAGCTGCGTGCATTTATGGATGTGCTTGCGCGCGATCTCGCGGCAGCAGCGGAGGATGTGCGCGCGCTGGGGCTTACGGTCGAGAGTATTTACATCGGTGGGGGCACGCCGACGAGTCTTCCAAATGATTTTTTTGCCGAAATGCTCAAAATGGTATATAATGCGTTTTATGGACCCACGATTGTGGAGTTCACCGTCGAGGCGGGACGCCCTGACAGCATGAGTGCGGAGAAGATTGCGGCGATGAAGGCATACGCCGTGACGCGCGTGAGCGTGAACCCGCAGTCGATGCAGGCAGAGACGCTTCGTCGTATTGGACGCCACCACACGCCCGAGGATATTGTCCGCATGGTGCACGAGATCCGCGCGGCGTTCGATGTGCACATCAATATGGATGTGATCCTTGGACTGCCTGGCGAAACGGCGGAGGATGTCGCGTGCACGGTGGCGCAGGTAACTGCCCTCGCGCCCGACGATATCACCCTGCACGCACTTGCTTTGAAGCGCGGCTCGAATCTCCGGCTGAAAATGGAGACGGAGCACGTCGAACTGCCGTCGGACGCGGAGACGCAGCGCATGAGCGCAGTCGCCGTACGCGCGGTGGAGGAGGCGGGCTATCGTCCGTACTATCTCTATCGACAGGGCTATATGAGCGGCGATCTTGAGAACGTCGGCTATGCCCGCGCAGGTGCCGAGAGCATCTACAACATTCAGATTATGGAGGAGCACCAGACGATCATCGGCATCGGCGGTGCCGCCACGACGAAGGTGCTCGGCGTTCGTTCGGGGCGGATGCACTCCGTCTTTCATGCCAAGGATCTTGTGACCTATCTGCGCGATATTGACATCTACATTGAAAAACGCCGTGCGCTCCTGCGCGCGGAATACGAGGAGGAAACGCCCTGATGCTGACGAATGCGCCACGGGGAACGAAGGATATACTGCCCGATGCGGTGGGCGCGTGGACATATGTGGAGAATGTCATCCGCGAGCTCTGCGCCCGCTACGGCTACCATGAGATCCGCACGCCTGTCTTCGAGCACACGGAGCTCTTTCAGCGCGGAATCGGCGACGGCACGGATGTCGTGGACAAGGAGATGTATACCTTCTCTGACCGTGGGGAGCGCAGTCTGACGCTGCGCCCCGAGAATACGGCGTCTGCCGTGCGCGCCTATCTGCAGAACAAGCTCTATGCGGACGGCGGTCTGCAAAAGCTGTTCTACATCGGCTCGATGTTTCGCTACGACCGCCCGCAGGCGGGGCGCATGCGCGAGTTCCATCAGTTCGGCGTGGAGGCAATCGGCGGGGCGAGTCCTCTAGTGGATGCCGAGGCGATTCTCCTCGCATACGACTTCCTAACAGCGCTCGGGCTTACGGGGCTGACGCTGAAGCT
>NZ_CP016201.1:2767841-2772679 GCF_001683335.1 Selenomonas sp. oral taxon 126 | reverse complement strand
GTGTATAAGAGACAGCCGTCGGCTGTCCGACTTGCCGCCCCGTCTATCGGGAGCGTCTGCAGGAATACTTCAAGGAGCATCTGCATACGCTCTGCGGCGACTGTCAGGATCGCTATACGAGGAGTCCGCTCCGCATTCTCGACTGCAAGGTTGACGCGCATCAGCCCTTTATGGCGGGCGCACCCGCGATTACGGACTGCCTGTGTGAGGAATGCGCAGAGCATTTTGCGGCAGTGCAGAATCATCTGCGGGTCGCCGGCGTATCCTATGAACTCGATTCGCGTCTCGTGCGCGGACTCGACTACTACACGCGGACGGCATTCGAGATTGCCTACCCGCCGCTCGGTGCGCAGAGTGCCGTTGCGGGCGGCGGGCGCTACGACGGACTCGTGGAGGAGCTGGGCGGCAATCCGACCCCTGCGGTCGGGTTTGCGGCGGGACTGGAGCGCGTTCTCCTCGCGCTCGAACAGCAGAATCTTCTGCCCGAGCGTCCCCCTGCGGCGGATGTATTCATCATTGCGCTTGGCGATGCGGCGGCGCAGGCGGCGTTTCCGCTGCTGCATGAGCTGCGGCGTGGCGGCGTGCGTGTCCTCATGGACTATGCGGGGCGCAGCATGAAGGCGCAGATGAAGCAGGCAAACAAATCCGGTGCGCGTTATGCTGTCATCCTCGGAGAGGACGAACTCGCGCAGCATACGGCGGTTGTGCGCGATATGGCACAGAGCACGCAGGAGAGCTATTCTCTTGACGATATGGTAAAACAATTGATTTCTGAGGTGAAGGGCTGAGATGGAAACGATGCAGGGACTAAAACGGACTCATGACTGCGGCACGCTCCGCAAGGAGCAGGTCGGCGGGGAGGTAACGCTGTGCGGCTGGGTGTCGCGCCGCCGCGACCACGGCGGGCTGATCTTTGTCGATATGCGCGACCGCTCCGGATTTGTGCAGATCGTCTTTGACGAGGCGGCGATGGCGGCGGGTACGTTCCACGAGGCGGAGTCGCTGCGCTCGGAGTTCGTCATCTGTGTGCGTGGTACGGTGCGCGCCCGCAGCGCGGAGACGGTGAACCCGAACATGGAGACGGGTGAGATTGAGGTCGTTGTCAATGAGCTGCGGATTCTGAACAAGGCGAAGACACCGCCGTTCTACATTCAGGACGGCATCGACGTGGATGAGATGATCCGTCTGCGCTATCGCTATCTCGACCTGCGCCGTCCCGAGATGCAGGCGAATATCATGCTGCGTCATCGTGTGACGAAGATCATGCGCGATTTCTTTGATCGGAACGGCTTCCTTGAGATCGAGACCCCGATGCTCTGCAAGAGCACGCCCGAGGGCGCGCGCGACTTCCTCGTGCCGAGCCGCCTCAATGCGGGCGAGTTCTACGCATTGCCGCAGTCGCCGCAGATCTTCAAGCAGCTCCTCATGGTTTCGGGCTTCGAGAAGTATTTCCAGATTGTACGCTGCTTCCGCGACGAGGATCTGCGTGCCGACCGTCAGCCCGAGTTCACGCAGCTCGATATCGAGATGTCCTTCATGGATCAGGACTCGATCCTGACACTCATGGAGGAAATGGTGAAGGAGCTCTTCGAGAAGAGCATCGGTGCGAAGATCGAGACGCCGTTCCGCCGCATGGGCTGGGATGAGGCGATGGAGCGCTTCGGCTCGGACAAGCCCGATCTGCGCTTTGGCATGGAGCTGCAGGACATCACGGACTATGTCGGCGGATCGGAGTTCAAGGTCTTCAACGCCGTCATGGAGGCGGGCGGACGCGTCAAGGTCATCAACGTCGAGGGCTACGCGAACATTCCGCGCCGCGAGCTGGACGGGCTTGTTTCCTATGTGCAGAACTACGGGGCAAAGGGGCTTGCGTGGATTCAGTACACGGAGGAGGGCGTGAAGTCGCCCTTCAAGAAATTCTATTCGGATGAGACATTCGAGACGATCAAGAACGCCGTCGGGGCAAAGACGGGCGATCTCCTGCTCGTTGTCGCCGATCAGCCCGCCGTCGTGGCACAGGCGCTCGGTGAACTGCGTCTCGAGATGGGACGCCGCCGTAATCTCATCGACCCCGATGCGCTCTCCTTCCTCTGGGTCGTGGACTTCCCGATGTTCGAGTACAGCGCGGAGGAGAAGCGCTACAAGGCGATGCACCATCCGTTCACCGCGCCGCGCGATGAGGACATCCCGCTCCTCACGAGCGACCCCGGCCGCGTCAAGGCGAACGCCTACGATATGGTGCTGAACGGTGTCGAGATCGGCGGCGGCAGCCTGCGTATCTATCGCAGCGATCTGCAGGAGCAGGTCTTTGAGACGCTCGGCTTTGCGCCGGAGGAGGCGCGCGAGCGCTTCGGCTTCATGATGAATGCATTCGAGTACGGCACGCCGCCGCACGGCGGGCTCGCGTTCGGTCTGGATCGCCTCGTCATGATTATGGCGAAGCGCCGCTCGATTCGCGATGTCATCCCGTTCCCGAAGACGCAGAGCGCATCGGATGTCATGTGTGAGGCACCGTCGCCCGTGGACGAGAAGCAGCTGCGCGAGCTCTATATCCGCACGGCTGTGCCGAAGAAAAAGACGGACGGCGCGGCGCAGTAAGTATGAAAAACAGGAGGGCGTCTTGACGGGCGCTCTCTTTTCGCGATATGCATCGTGATGTGGGAGGGGAGTGCTCCTTGAGCGAACGGGTCAATATACTGGGCGTACATGTGGATGCCGTCACGATGGAGGAGGCGGTCGCCGCTGTCCGCTCCTACATGGATGAGCGCGCGGGCGTGATGATCGCGACGGCGAATGCGGAGATGATTATGCGCGCGACGAAGGACAGGGAGCTGTGCGATGTCCTCAACGCAGCGGCACTTGTCGTGCCGGATGGCGCGGGGACGGTCTGGGCGGCGCGTCATCTCGGACATGCGATGCCCGAGCGCGTGGCGGGCTATGACCTCGCGCAGGAGCTGCTGCGCCGTGCGCCCGCAGAGAAGCGGCGCGTGTATTTCTTCGGCTCTGCGCCGGGGGTTGCGGAGAAGGCGAAGGCGAAGGCGGAGCGTCTCTACCCCGGCATCGAGGTCGTCGGTGTGCACGACGGCTTCTTCAAGCCCGATGAGAATGCGGCGATCATCGCCGAGATCAGGGCGGCGCAGCCCGATCTCCTGCTCGTCGCGCTCGGCGTGCCGAAGCAGGAGAAGTGGATCGCCACGCATCTCGCGGAGCTGGGCGTGCCCGTCGCCATCGGCGTCGGCGGAACGCTCGACGTGATGGCGGGCGTGATGAAGCGCGCGCCGCGCTGGATGCAGAAGGCAAAGCTCGAATGGCTTTTCCGTGGAATGCTGCAGCCGAAGCGTGCGGGGCGTCTGCTCGCCCTGCCGAAATTCGTGCTGAAGGTATACGCCTCGCGAAAATAAAAGCCGTATCTGTGGACAAAGAATAGGCTTTCCATTATAATTGGGGAAGTGTAAACCCATAACGTTTGAAAAGGAGGCGGGTGCGCATGGTCATTGTAAGCGAGGGCTATAAATTTATCGGCGCGGCGCTTATACTGGCTCTGATTCTTGGCATTTTTGCACATCCGTACGCGGCAGTCCCGTTTGTCGTGCTCGCGTGCTACTTTGCATATTTCTTCCGCAGTCCCGCGCGCGAAATCGTGCAGGATGCGAATCACATCCTCTCGCCGGCGGACGGCACGGTGACGGAGATCACGCCCGTTGGCGTGGATGACTTCGTGGGCGAGCCGTGCAATAAGATCGTCATCTTCATGTCGGTGTTCAACGTGCACGTCAACCGCAGTCCCGTGAGCGGCGAGATAAAGCTGCAAAGATACTACTGCGGCAGATTTCAGCCCGCCTACAAGGATGAGGTGGGCTTTGAGAACGAACACCATCTCATCGGCATCGACCGTGGGGATCTGCGCATTACGGTGAAGCAGATTGCGGGCATCCTCGCGCGCCGTATCGTCTCGTGGGTGACGCTCGATGATCAGCTGCGGCAGGGGGACATCTACGGCATGATCCGCTTCGGCTCGTGCCTTGAGATCGTCATGCCCGAGCGCGCGGAGATTCTTGTGACAAAGGGCGAAAAGGTTCAGGGCGGCAAGACCGTTCTGGGGAGGCTCGAAAGCGAATGAATTACAGACGGTTTCTGCCGAATCTCTGTACGGCGATGAATCTTGTCTTCGGTATGTGTTCCATCCTCGCAACGATCGAGGGACATCTCGACTGGGGCGCGCTCTTCATCTTCTGCGCGCTCATCGCGGACGGCTTGGACGGGCGCATTGCGCGCGCGTTCGGTGTGGCCGGTGAGTTCGGCAAGGAGATGGACTCCCTCTGTGACCTCGGCTCGTTCGGCGTTGCGCCCGCAGTGCTCGCATGGACGCTCGCCCTGCACACCTACGGATTCGTGGGCATCGCAGTGACCATCTTCTTTGCCATCTGCGGCATGTGGCGTCTCACGCGTTTCAACGTGAATGCGAGCGTCGTGCACGGCTACTTCATGGGGCTTGCGATTCCGGCGGGCGGCAATCTCGTCGCCATGTCGACATGGCTATTCCTCGAGCTTGGGGTCGATCCGACCTCGTTCGGTCTTGTCTATCCCGCAGCCGTCGCCGTCACGGCATATCTGATGGTCAGTCACGTCCACTATCCCGACTTCAAGGGGGGCGGGGAGAAGATTTATCTGGTGTCGAAGCTCTTCGCTCTCGCCGTATTCGCGGGGATTCTGTACGTTGGCAGCGCGGCGATCCTGCCCGCAGTCTTTGCGGGGATCTTTGCGACCTACGCGCTCTTCGGGATTGTCAATCATACGATTGCCGTTATGGCGCGTGCAAAGGAAGGCTGAGCCTGCAT
>NZ_CP016201.1:2746780-2767263 GCF_001683335.1 Selenomonas sp. oral taxon 126 | reverse complement strand
ACATGGAGTTCACGATGAAGCTGCTCGCCGAGGGGATCAAGACGACGTGGGCGCATGATGCCGTGGTCTACGATGAGAAGCCGCTCACGTTCAAGCAGGCGTGGAATCAGCGCCGCCGCTGGGCACAGGGGCAGTTCGATGTGGCGCACCGCTTTATCCCGACGATGATTCACGAAGGGTGGAAGCGGCGTGACATCCGCATTTGGGATGGCTGCATCTATCTGCTGCAGCCGCATTTCCTGATGATCTCGACGTTCTTCATCATCATCAGCTACGTGCAGCTCGCATTCCCGCCGTTTTACACGAGCATTTACAAGTTCCTGCCGTCTCAGCTCATGACCGCAATCATGATTGGACAGTACGTTCTGCCTATGATTATCCTCATCAAGGTTCGCGCGAAGCTGAAGGCATGGTTCTATCTCTTGCTCTATCCCGTGTTCATCTATTCGTGGATTCCGATTATCTTCCTCGGATTCATCCACCGCAACGAACATGAGTGGAGCCATACGAAGCACACGCGCGCCATGAGCATGGATGAGGTCATGAGCGACGTGAAGTGAAAAAGGGGCGCCCCTATCGGCTCGCCGAGCTCGCCACTTCCCCCGTTTTGACGGGGGAAGCTAATATGCCGTTATCCTAAGCCTTCCCCGTATGACGGGGAAGGGGGACCGCGTAAGCGGTGGAAGGGGCACGAAGAAGGGCTGTTGTACGAAGTTTTAGCTTTGTGCAGCAGCCTATTTCAATAAAAGGAGAACATTATGTATACATTACGTGTCGAGGGCGCGTTTGAGGCGGCGCACCGCGTCGTGAACTACCCCGGCAAATGCGACCGTCTGCACGGGCACAACTGGGTGGTCGAGGCGACCTTTCAGGGCACGCAGCTGGATGAACTCGGAATGCTGATCGACTTTAAGATCGCAAAGAAGGCGCTTGCGGCAATTCTGGACGATTTCGACCACTACTATCTGAACGACTTCCCGCCGTTTAATGACGGCGTGAATCCCACGGCGGAGAATCTTGCGCGTATCATCTTCGAGCGGCTTGCCGCGCATGAGGAAGTCGCGGCATCTCCTGCGGAGCTGACTGCGCTCACCGTCTGGGAGTCGCCGAAGTCCTCCGTCACCTACACGAAGGACTGATATGCGCGAGAACATCATCGAGATCTTCTCCTCCATACAGGGGGAGGGGAAGTACGTCGGCTGCCGGCAGGTATTCGTGCGCCTAGAGGGTTGCAATCTCGACTGTACATATTGCGACACGGAGAATGAGATTGGACGGCATCCCACCTGCATGGTCGAGGAGCGGGCGGGTACGCATGAGCTCGTCCCATACGAAAATCCTCTTTCGGTGGAGCAGGTGGCAGAGATTGTCGCGCGTCTTACGCGGGATATCCCGCATCACTCTCTCAGCATCACGGGCGGGGAGCCGCTGCTCCATGTTCCCTTTATCAAGGAGCTTGCGGCACATATCGACCTGCCCCTTTTTCTTGAAACAAATGGGACGCTCGACAGAGCTCTTGCAGAGTGCATCGACTGTATTTCACACATCAGCATGGATCTGAAACTGCCCGATGTCCTGTCTGCGCCTGTTTGGGATGAGCACGCACGCTTTCTCGAAGTTGCACGCGCAGTGGATGTCTATGTCAAGGTTGTCGTCGCGGCAGAGACGCGCGCAGAGGATGTGGAGCGTGCGGCGCACCTCGTTGCCGACATCGCACCCGCGACACTCCTCATTCTCCAACCCGTCACGCCCTACGGCGGCTGTACTGCACCTACACCCGCACGACTCCTCGAGCTCCAATGCATCGCCCTCCGCCATCTGTCCGATGTCCGCATCATCCCGCAGACCCACCGCATGATGGATCTGTTGTAGGATACTATTTTTGTAACTTCTTTTCAATTACGAATCCGCTCCAATTATCTGCATACTGTAGAAGAAGCGTGAGCGGTTCCTCGCGTGCGGCGACACATTTATTCTCCTCTACGTATTGACCGTCGTGGTAGACAATTGCCTGTGTCTCTTCCTCTGTAAGAGGAAAGTGCGGCAGAATGAGGTAAATGCTGCGCACGGGGACACTCAGATAGGTGAGCTCCCGATTCCAGCGATAGGGATATCGTGCGCCCTCCTCATCATTTTTCAGATACTGCGGTGTTCCGGGGACGCCCGCTTTGCCGAGATCGTGGAGGAGGGCGACGATGACACAGCTCTCCTCAGATAGGTCAGGAGCGACTGACGCGCGCATTTTCAGCATTGTCTCGGCAACGTTCACACTGTGCTCGAGCAGGCCGTGCCTGCGACACAGGTGATACTTTGTAGAGGCGGGCGCTGTGAGGTAGGCCGTCTCCTGCTCGATGAAGTGCATCAGTGCGGCAAATGCCGTGCTGCGGTTTCTCACCATGTTCTTCAGAGCCTGATACCTGTGACAGAGCTCCACATCGAGATGCAGCAGCAGAACTCCCTGAGGTGTCTGCGCCGTACCGAGCATTTCCTCAAATACATTGCTGTAATACGATTCCCACTCCTCTCGCGTGGTCTTCTTCATTGTTGGGTCGCCGACAAAGTTCAGCAGAATGAGTCGCACGGAGGGGAAGAACTGTGGTACGCAGCGTGCTTGGATTTCATAGAGAAATGTCAAGCGGTTCGCGAGTTGATAATGCCCCTCCGTCCACAGCGTAAAATTTCCTTGCGGGAAATGCACTGCGTGATTTTTCTTCAGAGTTTCATTGATCTGATTTATGCTCTTTGGGTCTTTTGCCTTCGACTTCTGTCCTTCGGCCTCCTGCCGATAGGATTTTGCCTCCACCAGATAGAGTGTGCCGCTGTTTCGGCCGATGGCTATGCCGTCCCATTGCGGTTGATTCTTTGGCCAAAAATCGAAGATATTCATCTTGTCCGCACCGGGAAAGAGGCTCGACATCGCTTCATTTTGATTCAACTTATATTCCTTGAAATTATTTTTGGGGAGGGGGGCAATCCACTCCACCTCCTCGCCGATCTGCGCGGTACATTCCTGTGCTAACAATGGGAAACGCGGTGCATCGACTAACCTCTGCATCCACAGACGACTCCCTTTTTCGGCACTTCCCGGCGTCAAATTGCTTTTACCTGCTGTCATTTTTTACCTCCGAATTATTGAGTGCCATACTTTCATCCGTGTGAAACAGAAAATCCCATCGAGGTCTGTCTGCGTTCGGCATGCTGCAGGGCAGCGACATTGAAGTCGGCGACAGTGAGCTGACGCAGGCTGTCCTCCGTGAGGGCGTGGTGTTCTCGAAGAGCCCAGAGCCTCTGAGACTGCTTCATGAGCGCCTGCTCAAAGACATTCCGTACGAAACGTCCGTTGCCGAAGTCCTCCTGCCTGCACATGGAAGAAAATTGCGTGCGGCAATGAGTTACGATCTCCTCTGTGAGCGTGTATCCCTGCTGGCGTGCGATCAGGCTCAGGATCTCTGCAAGCTCGTCCGCTGTGTAGTCAGGGAAACTCACGTGGAATGCGATGCGGCTTCGCAGCCCCTCGTTGGCGTCTAAAAAGTCCTGCATTTTTTTCGGATATCCCGCGAAGATGACGATCACGTCCTCCCGATGATTTTCCATTTCCTGCACAATGGTGCTGATTGCCTCATCTCCGTAGCTGCCGGAGCGGTCATCGAGGAGAGCATATGCCTCGTCAATGAAGAGGATTCCGCCGCGTGCTGCACGGAATTTTTCTTTGACGCACACCGCTGTCCACCCGACGTATTTGGCGACAAGGTCAGAGCGCCCGCACTCGATGAACCGTCCTGTGGGAAGGATGTTCTCCTTGCTCAGGATGTCGGCGAGCAGGCGTGCAACCGTTGTCTTTGCAGTGCCCGGATTGCCTGTGAAGCACATGTGCATGGACGGGCGTTTCGTTTCTGTGCCCATCTCCGTCCGCATCTTCCGAATGGCGAATGCGGCGACGATCTGTTCCAGGATTTCCTTCTGCTGCTTCAGCCCGACCATGTCCCGCAGTACTGCAGCGGCATCTTCAGTCGGCTTCTGCACTGTTGTTTCGGGATGGAAGTCCACGTCCTGATATGCACGGTAGGACTTGTTCTTCAGTGCGTCCCGGTAGAGCTTTTCGTGAATTTGGTGAATGTCCGATGCGCGGAAGGTACGCCGATCACCGAGAGCCTGCTCCAGCTCGTGCTCGGTGTAGTGGGGCATTGATGACTGTGCATCAAGGCTCTGCAGATATGCAGCTGCCTGTGCACGGCTGCCTGCACCCTCCTCGATGTGCACAAAGGAAATATCCTCACGCAGTGTGGTCAACAGATTTTTCAGCCCGCCCCTCTGCATGTGGAAGTCGACCAGAATAAAGAGCGTATTGCGCTGATACTTACGAATCATGGCAGCCAAGTACTCATTTACCCGTTCGTAGCTGCCCGCATATCTTTCCTCCTCGGCGCAGCTGCATATCTCGAGGACAACGGTTCCGCCCTCCGCATGACGCAGGAGATGATCCAGGTCAGATTCGTCATAGCATTCTTCCTGTATGTTGTAAACCCTGTTGATGCGCTGCCCTGCAAGGCGCTTGTTGGCGTAGAGAGCACGTACGAGCAGGCGCGTCATTGTCATTGCAGCGTCTGAGTTTCCTGCTGTGATGTGATAATGCACAGGATGCCCGTAAAAAATCTTCCGCTCATTCTTGTCAGAGTAAATTCGCGCCAGCTCATCCAGGAAGCTGCTGTCTGCCATCAGCCCGTCTGCCTCGCGGTATGCCTTTGCGCGCGAGAGCTGCGGGCGCATAGTGCCCATCTCCTCCGCAAGCCGAAAGTAGCGATTATCTGCATAATTCAGCTGTAGATCATACAGGGGGCTACAGCAATTCAGGTAACTTTTTTTATCACAAATTTCGATGTAATGGGCGAATTGTTCGCGTGTGATCTCACGCAGAGAATTTACGGAAACTTTTTTTATGCCGCATGCTTCGGACAGCATCGGTGCAAGCAGCTTTCCAAGCGGTCCTGCAGTCATAGGTTTCGTCTGCTTCACAGCCCCACACATGTGGAAGCCATCCGAAAGGGGACGGTCAATGACAAAAAAATTCTTTCCGTCGGTGTGCTGTGCATAGAGCAGTTCGTTCAGCTCGGAGAGTCGTTCCTCGCGCTTTCTGCGCTCTTCACCGTATCCGGACGGAAGCTCCTCCGAAGGGCTGCAGCTGATCTGAAATTCGTAAAACAGCATTGTTCTCACTCCTTTGATCTATCATTCCATTATCTCAATTATTTTCATATACATGCAGAGATCAATTTGATTTAGTTTTCAGGGAACAAGGAGGGGCTTCCAGCCCATAGATCTCACACATGCGCCGCAGCGCATCCTTTACTGCTGTGCGCAGACGCTCGGGTGAGATGATCTCGACATATATGCCGAACTGCAGCGCCCAATACGTCATCGCCTCTTCGTTGCAGCGGAGGGTTACGAGCATGCGCTCCTCGTCTTCCAATTTGAGGCGGAAATTCCTGCCGAACCAGTCCGTAAGCGCATCCATCATATAGGTGTATGTCCGAAGCTGAACGGTGACACTCTCTCCACTGAACATATAGATGTGTTCCGCCATGTGGCGCGGCAGACTGAATCCCTGTGCGAAATCGCGGATTGCGCTCTTTGGCTTTGCAGGCTCATCCAGCATCTTGATGTCTGTAATGCGGTCAATGCGGTAATGCGAGACGTTGTCATATGCATCATAGTTGCCGATGAGGTAATAGCGACCGTTCTGTGCAGCCATCTGATAGGGATTTACCACGTATGGCGCAGTCCGCCGCGGATGCAGTCGGAAATCTGTACCACAGCTATTGTAGGTGAACTGCACCTTGTGCTTCGCCTCTATGGCATCGTTCAGCACGTCCAGAGTGTGCATTACCTGTGCATTCTCCGCGTGGTGGAGCTTTGAGAGATGAGCCACATGGGATACCTTTGGCTGAAAATAACGACTGCCAAGCGATTTCAGCTTTTCGATCAGGCGATTTGCCTGCACTGCAGACAGTTCGTGTGAAAAGAGTACGCTGTCGATCAGCATCCGCAGCTCTGCATTGTCGAATGTCCGATCAATGAGTGCGTATCCTGGGCGCACCTCAATCTCATAGCCCATTTCCTGCAATGCCTCAATGTTGCTGCGCACCGAGCGGCGGTCACAGGTGACGCCGTACATCAGCTTCATCAGACGGATGATTTCCTGCTGTGTCAGACGATGTTCCTCATCTGTATGCGTTCGAAGAATCTCCAGAATCATCATGTTGAGCATCTTTTTGCTCCCGCTTGCATACATCCTTCTGCACCTCCTTGATCATCAGTATAGCACAGTCGATGTGCATTCTTTTGTACATTTTGGCTCGAATCGTGAAAAAGGAAGCTTAGAATCTGCATTTATTTGTTTCTTCGGTTACAGAAAAACTATTGACGGATATGGTAAACTAAACGGATAGTGATACTTAGTTATTTTTAGAAAGAGAATATACATGAAGATCATTGACGCCCATCTGCATTTTGGCAGAGGGGAGTATTTTGATACCGTGGCGCGGGCAGCGGGGCATGAGAATACGGAGGAGGCTCTGCGCCGCGACTTTCGTGCGTCGAACATTGTCCACGGGATTGTGATGGGCAATCTGCCTGTGGAGGAGACGAGTCCGAACTATCCCGATATCTTTCATTACTGTGTGGGTATCGGGGGCGACGGCGTGACAGAGATCGCGGAGGGGCGCATCGAAAAACTTTTGCCCGCACTCGAACAGCACCTAAAAAGCGAGCAATGCGTCGGCATCAAGCTCTATCCGGGCTACAATTATTTCTATATCTACGACGATATGCTTGCACCCGTCTATGAGCTCGCCGCGCAGTATCAAAAGCCCGTTGCGGTGCACACGGGGCTGACGGCGACGGAGAAGGCGCTGCTCAAATACGCGCATCCGAATGTAATGGACGAAGCGGCGACAAAGTTTCGCGCGGTGAATTTCGTCATGTGTCATTTTGGCGAGCCCTATTTCACGGACGCAGTTGCCGTGATGGAGAAGAATCTGAACGTGAGCGCCGATCTTTCGGGGATGCTTGCGGGTAAAATTCAGGATTTTGCGCTATTCTGTGAGCGCAAGAAGTTCTACATCGAGCAGTTGCATGGCTGGCTCGCATATTTGAATGCCTATGACCGCCTGATGTTCGGGACGGACTGGCCGCTTGCAAATCTGGACGACTACATTGCGTTCATGAAGCTGCTCATACCCGAGGAGCATTGGGACGCGGTGTTCTATGATAATGCCGTGCGGATCTACAATCTGCACCTCTAATGTAAGATAAGGGAAAAACTATGGCGATACTGGATATCAAGAAGGCGGGCGATCCCGTTCTGAAACAAGTGGCAGCGCCGGTCGACCGCCTCACAAAGTGGCATCGCAAGCTGCTCGACGATATGGCGGAGACGATGTACTCCGCAGACGGCGTGGGACTTGCTGCGCCCCAAATTGGGAAGTCACTGCGCATTGTTGTGATCGACGTGCAGGATGAGAACGGGCTGCTCGAACTCATCAATCCTGTCATCACAATGCGCGAAGGTTCTGTGACAGATTCCGAGGGTTGCCTCTCCGTGCCCGAGGTCTACGGCGATGTGGAGCGCGCGGCGCGCGTGACGGTGGAGTATACGGATCGGCGCAGCCGCAGGCGCAGCCTGACGGCGGAGGGGCTGCTCGCGCGCTGCATTCAGCACGAGTGCGACCATCTCGACGGCAGACTCTTCATCGATATTGCTGTAAGTCTGCGCAAGGAGGAGAAGAAGGGGTGACGAGAATGCGTGTCGTCTTTATGGGGACGCCGGACTTCGCCGTGCCGACACTTGCGGCGATCGCCGCGCGCAGCGATCTCGCCGAGGTCGTCGCTGTTGTGACGCAGCCTGACCGTCCGCGCGGGCGTGGAAAGAAGCTCAGCCCGTCGCCCGTCAAGGCGTGGGCGCTCGCGCATGATATTCCCGTCATGCAGCCCGTGCGTGCGCGCGATGCGGACTTTGTCGCGCAGCTGCGCGCGATCGCGCCCGACCTTGCCGTCGTCGTGGCGTTCGGTCAGATCCTCTCTCAGGAGGTGCTCGATGTACCCGTACACGGCTGCATCAACGTGCATGCTTCCCTCCTGCCGAAGCTGCGCGGGGCGGCGCCGATTCAGCATGCCATCATGGCAGGTGAGCGGGTGACGGGCATCACGACGATGCAGATGGACGCGGGTCTCGATACGGGTGATATGCTCCTCCGCCGTGAGGTGCCCATCCATGCGGATACGACGTATGGCTCGCTTCATGATGCGCTGATGGAGACGGGGGCAAGTCTCCTCGTCGAGACGTTGGAGCAGCTCGCGGCAGGGACGCTTGTGCGCACGCCGCAGACGGGGGAATCCTCGTATGCGGCGCGCATCACGCGCGAGACAGCCGTCATCGACTGGTCGAAATCTGCGCGGGTTCTGGACGCCCTCGTGCGCGGGCTGAATCCGACGCCCTACGCGCAGACTGCGCTTGCGGGAGATACCTACAAGGTTGGGGCATTGCGCTCCACAGGGCGCGCGGCAAGCGCAGAGGTAGGCACGATCATCGCTGCCGATGCCAAGGCGGGACTCGTCGTTGCGGCGGGTGATGAGGACGTGGAAATCACGGAGATTCAAGCGCCCGGGAAGAAGATGATGGCGGCAAATGCCTTTTTGAATGGCTGTGCGCTGACCGTCGGCGCGAGGTTTTCGCCATGAGCGGCGAGACCCTGACCGTCAACGGGAAGACTGCGGGTGTGAAGAAGACCATCACACTCCCGTCGCGCCCGAAAAAACGTCTCTTCATCGGGATGCTCTCGCTCGTCACCGTACTCGCGGCAATCTTGCTCTTTGGCATCTGGTACATCGGCGTGCCGGGACTCGAGCGGATTCAGCCGCTCCTGCCGTGGGTGATCGGGGGCGTGCTGACCCTCCTTGTCCTCCTGTCCTTCTTCGGGATTTTCAATATGGTGCTTGCCGTTGCGGGGCTGCCGTATCTGCCATGGATGAAGCGACAGACGTACGAGCTCATCAACTTGCTCTTTCCTGCGGCGGTGCGCCTCGGCGCGGTATTTGGCGTCAAGCGGCGCAGGCTCGAGGGGTCGTTCATCGCGGTCAGCAATCTGCTCTTTCACCGCATGCACATCCGCGTGCCTGCGAACCGTCTGCTCGTCGTGACGCCACACTGTCTGCAACTCGCGAGCTGTCCGCACAAGGTGACGCGTGACCCGAACAACTGCAAGCGCTGCGGCGGCTGCAACATCGGCGACCTCGTGGCACTCGCGGACGAGATGGGCTTTCACTTCTTCGTGGCGACGGGCGGCACGCTCGCGCGTCAGATCATCTACAATATGCGCCCAAAGGCGGTGCTTGCAATCGCGTGCGAGCGCGACCTGATGAGCGGCATACAGGATGTATTTCCGCTACCTGCGGTCGGCGTGCTGAACATCCGCCCGAACGGTCCGTGCTACAACACGAGCGTGGACATGGGCGAGGTGCGCCGTCAGCTGGAGGAGATCATCGAGCCTGTGGAGCAGGTCACAGAGAAAGGCGCATAATGCAGAGGTATCGTGAGGACAAAATCGACCGCGTGCGTGAGCTGGCAATGCAGGTATTGCAAAAAATTCACGTCGAGAGCGCGTATGCGAATGTCGCGCTCGCACAGACGCTGCGTGATACGCAGCTCGCGGAGCGCGACCGCCGCTTTCTGACCGAGCTTGTCTACGGCGTCACAAAGGCGGGGGGATCGCTCGACTATATGATCGGGCAGTATGTCGCCGATATCCGCAAGGCGCAGCCCGCCATACGCGAACTCCTGCGGCTTGGCTTCTATCAGATCTTCGTCATGGATCGCGTGCCGCCGTCTGCCGCGTGCAATACTGCGGTGGAATTGGCGAAAAAACATGGGCGCAGGGGGGCGGATTCGTTCGTCAACGGTGTTCTGCGCGCGGCACTGCGCGCGCCCGAGCGTGCGGCTCTGCCGACGGGACGGGATGCGCGCGCACTTGCGCTCAGGTCTTGGCATCCTGCGTGGATGGTCGAGCGTTGGATGCGCGCCTACGGCTACGAACGTACGGAGGCGCTCTGCCTCTGCAATAATACGAGCGCGCCGCTCTCCGTGCGCGTGAATACACTGCGTATGAACCGCTCCGCGCTGATGGAGCAATTTGTGGTTGCTGGGGCAGAGGCACGCGCCTCTCAGTGGGTGCCGGACGGCATCGTTCTGCATGCGCATGGAGCGCTCGATGATCTGCCGCCGCTGCGCGCGGGACTCGCACAGGTGCAGGATGAGAGCTCGATGCTTGTCGCACATGTACTCGGGGCAGAGCCGGGCATGACGGTGATCGACGCCTGTGCCGCCCCTGGGGGCAAGACGACGCATATCGCTCAGCGCATGGAGAATCGCGGGCGCATTCTGGCGTTTGACATCTACGAGGAGAAGATTCGCCGCATTGAGCAGAACGCACGGCGGCTTGGCATCTCCATCATCGAGGCAGAGATGCGCGATGCGCGGGAAATTGGCGCAGCATACGAGGCCATGGCGGATCGTGTGCTCGTTGACGCACCCTGCTCGGGGCTTGGCGTCCTCAGGCGCAAGCCCGATGCACGCTGGAAGAAGAGCGCGTCGGACAGAAAGACCCTGCCGCCCATCCAGCGTGCCATTCTTGCAAGTGCGGCACGGGCGGTGAAGTCGGGCGGCGTGCTGGTCTACAGCACGTGCACAATGGAGGAATGCGAGAATGCCGCCGTTGTGCAGGACTTCCTGCGCGCGCATCCCCATTTTACTCTCGAGCAGACGGGCGCATTCCTGCCTGAGCAAAAGACTGCGGAGCCGATGGTTCAGATCATGCCGGAGACGGACGGACCGGACGGCTTCTTTATCGCGCGCATGAGGCGGACATGAAAAACATCTTCGGTCTGACAAAAGAGGCGCTTGCCGATGCGCTCAAAGAATATGATATTCCCCGCTTCCGTGCGGATCAGATCGTCCGATGGATGTATCAGCGCGGTGCGGTTTCTTTTGATGCGATGGACAATCTGTCGAAGGCGCTGCGTACGCAGCTTGCCGCGCATTTCTCTATCGAGCGTCCGAAGGTCGTCTCGCGTCTGCATTCTGCGGACGGGGCGACGATCAAGCTGCTCTATGAATTCACGGACGGGCAGACGGCAGAGACGGTGCTGATGCGTCATCCGTACGGCAACAGCGTCTGTGTCTCGACACAGGCGGGCTGCCGCATGGGCTGTGCGTTCTGCGCCTCGACACTGCATGGCCTGCAGCGCAATCTGACAGCAGGGGAGATTGCGGCGCAGGTGATCGGCATGGCGGATTTCCTGCGACAGGAGGGGACGCGCGTCGATACGATCGTCGTCATGGGCTCGGGCGAGCCGCTCGAGAACTATGACAATGTGATTGCGGCGCTGCGCCTGCTGCACGAGGAGTACACAATCGGCCTCGGCTATCGCGGCGTGACGCTCTCGACTTCGGGCATTGTACCCGGCATTGAGCGGCTGGCGAAGGAGGGGATTCCAATCTCACTCTCGATCTCGCTGCACGCGCCGACAGAGGAACTGCGTTCGAAGATCATGCCCGTCAACCGCATGTACCCGCTCTCGGATGTGCTGCGCGCGGCGCGTGCCTACGCGGAGCGGACGAAACGGCGCGTCACCTACGAGTATATTCTCATCCGCGATCTGAACGACTCCGTGCGCGAAGCGGAGCAGCTCGCTCATCTGCTCAAAGGGCAGCTCGCGAGTGTCAACCTCATCCCCATCAACCCCGTCGCCGAGCGGAATCTCTTCCGTCCGGACAAGGCTGCCATCCGCCGTTTTCAAAAGACGCTCGAGGATCGGCGCATTGCCGTAACCCTGCGGCGTGAGATGGGAACCGACATACAGGCGGCGTGCGGACAGCTGCGCAACCGTCTGATGGAAGCGGGACTATAGGAAGCACTGATAAATTCTGCACCAATCTGACGGACTTCATTTTATCAGCGATTCCTATAAATTTTTCTTTTTTTATGGTATGATATAGGAGTTGTTAATTCTATTTCGTTGCCAAAGGAGAGTATTGCACGATGATTGATCGCGTGGAATCCTTTCTGGGAGATCATATCGAAGGTTTTTTCAATCGTAAGTTCAGCAGCCACCTCGAGCCTGTTGAACTCATCAAAGGTCTCGAGAAGGAGGCAAAGAAGCAGGGGACGGGGGGCAGTCTCGCAAATTCCTACCTCATCTCGCTCGGGACGGAGGACTATCAGCGCCTCTGCTCACATCGCGTGGCGGATGAGCTTGCCGTGGCGCTCAAGAAATACATCATCCGTGCGGATCTTGTGATGGACGGGAAACTCAGCATCTGTTTCGCACTTGATGAAGGTCTGCGCGCAGGTTCGTATCATCTCACGGCGCGTGTGCAGCATGAATGTGTGCCTGTGGAAACGGAGACCGTTTCTCACGATACGATGGCGCAGACCATCGTGCTTGAGCGCCCCTCTCTGATCGAGGCACGTTGTCTGAACCTGCCGCCCGAACACGAGATTGCGACGCTTACGGTGCTTGGCGGCGCGGATGAGGGCATATCCGTGCGTCTGGGCGAGCGCAAGATCTATATGGGTCGTATGCCGCGCAATGAGTTCATCCTGACGGACTCAAATGTCTCGCGCGTACACGCGTGGGTCGCGTATGAGCAGCACCGCCATGTGCTCTATGACGCAGAGAGCCGCAACGGCACATTCGTCAACGGCACGCGTATACAGATGCAGCGGCTGCGCGACGGCGATGAGATTCGCCTCGGCACAACGGCGCTGCGCTACGGTGTGCTCTGATGCCGGCGCTTGCGCTCAAGGCGCTGCGCGTCCTGCTCGAATACGGTGCGCTCCTCTGGCTTGCGTATGCTGTCCTGCGGCTTGGGCGCAGTATGTTTCGTACACTGCACAGAGATATCAAAGAGGCGGCGCATCTCCCCGAGGCGCCGCAGGGAGAGGCGTCCTTCCTCGTCATCGCAGGTGAGGGGCTTACGGGGCAGCGATTTCCCGTGGAGCATGAGCTCACAATCGGGCGCAGTGCCGACAACGATATTGTACTTATGGACAGTTTTGTATCCCATCATCACGTATGCGTCTATCAGAGAGAGAATGCGTATATCGCAGAGGATTTGGGCAGCCGCAATCACACCTATCTGAACGATGGGCTGCTGACGGGGCGGGCGTATCTGCGCGCAGGCGATGTCCTGCGCATTGGCGCTGTTGCCCTGCGTTTTGAGAGGTAAACACATGATAGAGGTTTCGAGTGCGTCGGACATCGGACGCGTGCGGACATCGAACGAGGACAGCTACGGCGTTTTTTCTCCTGCGGTTTACGTTGTCGCCGACGGCCTCGGCGGTCATGCAGCGGGGGAAGTCGCGAGCCGCATGGTGGTCGCCGCCGTTCACGATATGGCAAACGAGGGGCAGACGATTGATACAGCGGCGCTGAAGAGCGCCGTCCTGCGGGCCAATCAGCAGGTGCTGGATGCATCGGCGGGGAACTCCTCCTATGAGGGAATGGGCTCCACGGCGACCGTCCTGCATGTAGATGAGGACACGGGGATCGCGTACTATGCGCACGTCGGGGACAGTCGTCTCTATCTCCTGCGGCGCGGCGTATTCCGTCAGGTCTCGCGCGACCACTCCTATGTGGAGGAACTCGTTGCACGTGGTGAGCTCAGTGAGGCAGAAGCGCAGCACCATCCGCGCAAGAATCTTCTCCTGCGCGCTGTTGGCATCGAGGAACGTCTCCATGTGGACGGCGATTCCTTCCCGCTCGAGGCGGGCGACCGTCTGCTCCTCGCGACGGACGGGTTGACAAACATGGTGGAGGATGCGGTGCTTGCAGCCCTGCTCGGCGGGGACTTTGCCGATGTCGCCGCCCGTATGGTGGAGCGGGCACTCGAGGGGGGCGGCAGTGACAATATCACGGCGATTGCCCTCGCGTACGAAATGCCATGACACGGGGGCTGAAATTCGCACCCGTTGGGCTGCTCCTCTGTGCGCTCGGCGTCCTGCTGCTGAAGCAGGGGGCAGGGCAGCCGGGATGGATGCCGGACTGGCAGGGTCAGCTTGCGTATCTGCCGTGGCTCGCACTCCTCATCTGCGCGGGCGCAGCAAGCTATGTACTCGCGGCGCGGCGCAAATTGGACAGTGTTCCTCTTTCGCTCGCCTATCTGCTCCTCGCCGTCGGCCTCGCGGAGATTGCGCGGCTGAAGCCCGATCTCTTCACGGCGCAGCTGCGTTGGGCGTGCGTCGGCATCGCTCTCTGGGCGTTGGTGCTCGTCCTGTGGGAGCGCGTGCGGCAGTTTCTCGCCTATCCGTATGTATTGGGGATTGCGACGACAATCATCCTGCTTCTGCCGTTGCTGTTCGGTGTGAGCATCGGCGGCAATACGAACTGGCTCGCGTTCGGCGGCTTTTCCGTGCAGCCCTCGGAGTTCGGCAAGATCCTGCTCATCTTCTTTCTCGCGGCGTATCTTGCCGACCATCGCGCAGTGCTGACCCTGCCCGCGCGTCGCTTTCTCTTTCTCCATCTGCCGCCTGTGCGCTTCATCGCGCCGCTCGTCGTACTCTGGGGGCTTGCCGTCCTCATGTTCGTCATTGCGCGTGATCTCGGCGCGGCGCTGCTCTTCTTCGGGATGGCGGTACTCATGACCTATATGGGGACGGGGCGTAAATCCTACGTATTCCTCGCGGGGCTGTTCATCCTCGCGGCGGCGGCACTCAGCTACGCGCTCTTCGGGCACGTTCGCGTGCGCTTCGATATCTGGCTGCATCCGTGGGCGGATCCGAACGGTATGTCCTATCAGGTCGTGCAGTCGCTCTTTGCCATCGGTACGGGCGGCGTCTGGGGTACGGGCTTTGCCGAGGGGCATCCGCTGCTCATCCCCGAGGTGCACACGGACTTCATCTTCGCGGCGATTGCCGAGGAGTTCGGTCTCATCGGCGCCGTCCTTGTGCTCGTGGTCTACGCCCTACTGTTCTGGCGGGGCAGCCGCATCGCGATGAGCGTGCCGCGTGCGGAGGAGTCGCTGCTCGCAGCGGGCTGTGCCGCAAGCCTCTTGTTGCAGGCATTCATCATCACGGCTGGCGTGACGAAGCTCCTGCCGCTCACGGGGATTACGCTGCCGTTCGTCAGCTACGGCGGCAGCTCGATGGCGGCGAGTTTTATTCTCATCGGCATATTGACGGCGCTCTCGGGCGAGAGCAGGGAGGCGGCGGATGGCTGATCGGAAACTCCGAAAGCATATCGCAGTCGCCGCGGTATTCCTGCTCGCACTGCTCGGCGTTCAGATTCTCTATCTCGCAAAGCTGAGTGTCTGGGACGGGGATATGCTTTCCGCTCATCCCCTCAATACGCGCTCTGCGCTGATGGAGCAGGACATTCGGCGTGGGCGCATCGTGGATCGAGAGGGGTGCGTGCTCGCGGAGAGTGCGACGGACGGTACGCGCTCCTATCCATACGGGCGCATACTCGCACCCGTGACAGGCTATCAGACGGAGCGCTACGGCGCGACAGGCGTGGAGCAGACGGCGGGGCAGGAACTCAGCGGCGTGACCTTGGATGTCGCGCATATGGGACCCCTGCGCACGCTGCTACGCGCGGATGCGGGCTATGATGTCCGTCTGACCGTCGATGCCGCGCTCTCGGAGACCGCATGGAACGCTCTTGACGGGCGGCACGGTGCGGTCGTCGTGATGGATGCAGAGACAGGTGCAATCCGTGCCATGGTGAGCTCTCCGTCCTACGATCCCGCCTCTGCGGCGGCAAACTGGGATGAACTCACGGCACGCGCGGACAGCCCACTGCTGAACCGCGCGGCGCAGGGGCTCTATCCGCCCGGCTCGACGTTTAAGACACTCATTGCCGACGCAGCGCTGACGGCAGGGGTGACGAATCCGGATGAGGTGTTCACCTGTACGGGGGAACTTGCCATCGGTTCGGACTACGTACTCCACGAGAGTCACGGCGAGGTGCATGGGCAGCTCCGCCTTGCCGATGCGCTGCGCGAATCCTGCAATGTCACCTTTGCGACGCTCGCCCTGCGCCTCGGCGGCAGCGGGCTTTCCTCGGCGTTCGAGCGCTTCGGCATCGGCGCGGAACTGACGGATGCAGAGATTCCGATGGCAAAGGCGCATGTCCCTGATCTGAAATCACTCGGTGACGGGGAGATCGCACAGCTCGGAATTGGGCAGGGCGCACTGCTCGTCACGCCCTTGCAGATGGCGCTCGTTGCAGATGCCTTTGCAAATGGCGGGCGCATGATGCAGCCGTATCTGGTCGAGCAGGTTCTGACGGCGGACGGGACGCCTCTTTACGAGGCGCGCCCGCAGGTATGGCGGACGGCGACGACGGCGGAGCGCGCGGCTGTCATCGACGGCTATATGGCGGATGTCGTTGCTGCAGGGACAGGCACGGCGGCGGAGGTCGCAGGCGTGCGCGTCACGGGTAAGACCGGCACGGCAGAGAATGCAAGCGGAACGGATCATGCGTGGTTCATCGGCTCGGCAGAGCGCGGCGGTCAAAAGATCGTCGTTGCCGTCCTCGTGGAGGAGGGCGGCTTCGGCGGGCGTGCAGCGGCAGGGATTGCACATCAGGTGATACGAACGTATTTTGAAGGGCAGCGATGAATACGCTCCGCCGCCCTTTCTGAGATATAGGCTTCGGCAGTGATGGCAGAGGCGTTAGGAGGAACGAACATGATCGAGCGTGTCTTGGATGGACGCTACGCGCTGGAAATGCTGGTAGGCAGCGGCGGGATGGCAGATGTCTATCGGGCAAAGGATCAGCTCTTGGAGCGCACCGTCGCCGTCAAGATTCTCCACCAGCAGTACGAGAATGACACGGAGTTCATTGCGCGTTTTCAGCGCGAGGCGAAGGCGGCAGCGCGCATTACGCATCCAAACATCGTCAACGTCTACGATGTCGGCGTCGCCGAGGGGCGGCACTACATCGTCATGGAATACGTTCCGGGACGTACGCTGAAGGAGCGCATCAAGGAGGAGGGACCCGTGCCCGCCCCCGAGGCGCTGCATATCGCGCGTCAGATCGCGGGGGCGCTTGCACAGGCGCACGCGAACAACCTTGTTCACTGCGATATCAAGCCGCATAACATCCTCGTCATGCCCGACGGCAACGTCAAGGTTGCGGATTTCGGCATCGCGCGCGCGGTGACGGAATCCACGATGACCTACAACGACAATATCATGGGGTCGGTGCATTACTTCTCACCCGAGCAGGCGCGCGGCACCCTCATCACGCCGAAGTCCGATGTCTACTCCCTCGGCGTCGTGCTCTACGAGATGCTGACGGGGCGCATCCCATTCGACGGGAATACGGCGGTGAGCATTGCGCGCAAACATCTCGAGGAGGAGCCGCAGTCCGTGCGCTCTCTCGTGCCGAACATTCCGCCCGTGGTTGAGGCTCTCGTAACGCGCATGATGGCAAAGGAGCCGGCACTACGCCCCGACAGCCGTCTGCTCGTGCAGGACATCACGCGCACGGAGCAGATGATGCGCAGCGACACGGCGGTCATGCCGGCGTTCGATCCCGATGCGACGCGCGTCCTCACGCCCGTGGAGGCACAGGAAATCAGTGCAGCCGTGGAGGAGGAGGAAGCCGCAGAGGAAGTGGAGGAGAAATCCTTTTTCCGCACGAAGAAATTCAAATTCGGACTCGTCCTCATCCTCCTGCTTGGCTTCTTTTCGGGATTCTTTCTGAGCTTCGGCAAATTCTGGAGTTCTGTGGAGATTACAGTGCCCGATGTGACGGGCAAGCAGCTCACGCTCGCACGGCAGATTCTCGAGGATCAGCATCTGCGTGTCACGGTCGCCGAGGCCTACGATGCCTCCGTACCCGTGGGCGTCGTGGTCTCACAGACCCCGGAGGCGGGCACGAAGGTCAAGGAGGAGCGCACAATCACCATCTACGTCAGCAAGGGCGGCGAGGAGCTCGAGATGCCGAACCTGCGCGGACTGAAACAGTCGGATGCGATTGACAAACTACAGCAGATGGGGCTGCGCCTCGGTTCCGCCTATGAGACGTTCTCCGATGAGGACAGCGGCACGGTCATCTCGCAGGATCCGCGCAGCGGGACACGAATCAGCAAGGGACAGTCCGTGGACATCACCGTCAGCAAGGGACAGAAGGTTAAGAAGATCAGCGTCCCCGATGTGAAGGGCGTTCCCTCGGATCGTGCGCGCACGATGATCGAGGGCAGCGGTCTGAAGGTCGGCAGCATCTCGGAGGAGGAGAGCACGCAGGCGGCGGGTACCGTGGTCAGCCAGTCGCCCTCTGCAGGCAGTGAGGCGGACAGTGGCAGTTCCGTACGTCTCGTGGTCTCGAGCGGCAAGAAATCCTCCGGCTCCAAGGAAGATGCGAAGGGCGGCGACAGCAAGAAAAACGACAAGGATTCTGCCGGACGCCGTATCCAGACGGAAAAGACAGAGTAGGGAGTGCATGGTGGCGGAGCGCGGACGTATCCTAAAGGTCTATAACAATGTACTCCACGTCGCGGCAGAGGATCGCATTATCCTCTGCAAGCTGCGCGGCAGGGTGAAGAAGGGGCGCAGCGACCTGACGCCTGTCCCCGGTGACATCGTATCCATCGAACGGATATCTGAGGGAGAGGGCGTGATCGAGCGCATCGAAGCGCGCTCGAATCTCCTGCAGCGCCCGCGTGTGGCGAATCTCACGCAGATCGTCGTGACGGTGGCGGCAGCAGCGCCGGATCCACATCCACTCGTTGTGAGCCGCTTCCTCGTCCTCGCAGAATGCTCCGGCGTGAAAAAGATCGTCCTCTGTGTGAACAAGATGGATCTCTATGCGGGCATACATGAGGAATACCTTGCGGCATACGAGGCGGCGGGCTATCCCGTTCTGCGTGTCTCGGCAGAGCAGGGGACGGGGCTTGACGAACTGCGCGGGCGGCTTGCGGGCGAGATCACGGTATTTGCGGGACCGTCGGGCGCGGGGAAATCCTCCCTGCTCAATGCACTCGACCCCTCGCTCGCGCTCCTGACGGGGGCGGTCAGCGAGAAGATTGGACGCGGGCGGCATACGACGCGGCGCGCCGAACTGCTTCCGTTTGCAGGGGGCTATGTGGTCGACACGCCGGGCTTTACCCAGCAGGAGCTGACGGAGATTGTGCCCGAGGAGCTTGCTGCATGCTTTCCCGAGTTTGCCCACCATGCGGGCTGCCGTTTCGCACCGTGCAGCCACAGCCACGAGCCGGATTGCGCTGTCAAGGCGGCTGCAGAGACAGGGGAACTTTCACGCGAGCGGTATGATGCCTACATCGCACTGCTCGATGAACTAAGATTGAAAAGAAAATAGGAGAATCCAATGGCACACGAACATGAACACGAGCATGAAGAGGAAATGATCGAGGAGGAGCACATCCATATCGAGCGCCCGACGATCATCGCGCCGTCCATCCTCTCGGCGGACTTTGCAAATCTCGGGGCGGATGTCCGCCGCGTGGAGGAGGCAGGTGCGGAGTACATCCACATTGACGTGATGGACGGGACGTTCGTGCCGAACATCACCCTCGGCCCCTGCGTTGTCGAGAGTCTGCGCAAGGTTTCCAAGGCGGTCTTTGATGTACATCTCATGGTCGAGCATCCAGAGACGCATATCGAGCCGTTTGCAAAGGCGGGCGCGGACATCATCACGTTCCACGTTGAGGCGACGCGCCACGCACACCGCGTGATCCAGCAGATCAAGGCGGCGGGCTGCAAGGCGGGCATTGCGCTCAACCCCGGCACTTCGATTTACACTCTTGAGGAGCTGATCGATGATGTTGATATGGTGCTCCTCATGACGGTCAATCCCGGCTTCGGCGGACAGAAATTCATCGAGAATACGCTCGGCAAGATTCACGCGCTCTATCATACGGTCGCGGACAACGAGCTGGATGTCGATATCGAGGTGGACGGCGGCATCAATGCGGAGACGGCGGAGTCCGTACGCTCGGCGGGGGCGAACGTGCTCGTTGCGGGCTCGTACATCTACGGCGCGCAGGACGCTGCCGTAGCTATCGCCTCGCTGCGCGGATGAGAGGTCACGATATGGGGGGAAAAGCGGTAATCCTGCTCTCGGGCGGGCTCGACAGCTGTACCTGTATGGCGGTTGCACAGGCAGCGGGCTATGAACTCTATCCGATCAGCTTCAACTATCATCAACGCTACGACCGCGAGGTAGACTGTGCGAAGCGCATTGCCGCACATTTTCACGCGGCGGAGCATCTCATCATCGAGACGAATATGGATGCGGTCGGCGGCTCTGCGGTCACGGACAAGAGCATTGATGTCCCCGATGGGGACGCAGACCGCACGGATATCCCAGTGACCTATGTGCCCGCGCGCAACCTCATCTTCCTCAGCTATGCGCTTGCTTTTGCCGAGCGCGTGGGCGCGCAGCATCTCTACATCGGCGTGAAC
>NZ_CP016201.1:2726043-2746755 GCF_001683335.1 Selenomonas sp. oral taxon 126 | reverse complement strand
GCGCATCACGTTCACCGTCTCCCTGCCGATGGGGTTCAAGGGGACGCATATGAGCCGCTTCCTCGAAATCCTCCTGCCGTGGAGCGAGAAACCGCTCGCCGAGGAGGAGATGGACGCCATGCTCACGGAGGCATTGGATCGTCTTCATGCAGAGGCGGCTGAAGTATCGCTTGCCTTTACCTATTTTCTCGAAAAAAAGGCACCCGTCAGCGGACGCACGTCGCTGCTCGATGTGGATGCCTCCTTTACGGGGCGCAAGCGCCGCGGCGAGCCGATGCAGTTTGAACTCGGACTTGCAATGCTGTTCACCTCGCTCTGCCCGTGCAGCAAGGAGATCTCCGCCTACGGGGCGCACAATCAGCGATCCACGGCGCGCGTGCGGCTCAGGTATCGCGAGGGGGTGCCGTGTATCTACATCGAGGATCTGGCAGAACTTCTCGAACGACAGGGATCTGCGCCGATCTATCCGCTGCTCAAGCGTGCGGATGAGAAGCATGTCACCGAGGCGGCATACGAGAATCCGAAATTCGTTGAGGACATCCTGCGCGATACCGTCCTCGCGCTGCGTGCCCTGCCGGGGCTTGCATATTTCTCACTGGAATGCGAGAATGAGGAGTCCATCCACAGCCACAACGCCTTTGCGGCGCATGAAGAGTATCTGAAGCAGAACTGAAGTCATGTTGTACTCCAAAGCAAACCCTAGTGGAGCAAGCGGGAAAAGGGCACGTTCTGCCCCCTGGGGATTTCTTTCGTTCAAGCGAAGCGCGTTTAAGAAGTCCGCAGGTATTTAGGCAGATAAGTGCCCGACCGTTTGCGTAACTAAGCGTTTGCGTGGAGTACATATGCCTGAGACATTTGTAACGGTCGAGAAAGGGGAGAGCGTAGAGCATGAGTAAATTTGCGCGGCGCTTTCTCCTTCTTTTTGTGCTCGTTGTCGGCATCTCTGCTGCCGTCATCTACACAACGGTGGACATCAATACGCTCCAAAATCTGACGCGCTTTCATTCGTGGTCACTCCTCCTCGCACTCCTTGCCGTCGGGCTTGGGATGTTCTTTGACGGTAGCCGCCTCATGCACCTCGTCAAAATCTCCAATGAAAAAATCACCTTGTACCAAGCGGTACAGGTGATCTTCGGCAATTATTTCCTCGCACTCCTTACACCGGGTGCGACAGGCGGCGCAGTCGCACAGGTCATGTTCCTGCGCCATGCGGGCGTGCCCACGGGTAAGGCTGCTGTTCTCGTCATTGTGCGGACGCTGCTCTCGATCTTCTTTCTCGCGCTCTGTATGCCGTTCATCTTCCTGCACGATGAGGGGATTGTGCCGGGGATATCGAATGATGTCCTCATGGCGGTCACGCTTGCCGCATTCGTCGGCATCGTCCTCATCGTCGTTGGTGCGCGGCGCGGATACCTTGACTATCTCGTCGTCTGGATTGCGCGTCGCCTGCGCGACAAGAAGCGGCATCAGCTCTTTGGACTCTACCGCGACACGAAGAGCGCAATCTCGCTCCTCCTCGGCGCGCCGCGTCAGATGCTCGTCGTCTTCGCCGAGTCGGGGCTGAACCTCCTCTGTATCTATGCCGTTGTGCCGTGCCTCCTGCTCGGACTCGGCGTTACGGATGCGGACTGGTACACCGTCATGGGGCGCATGATCTTCCTCAATATGCTCCTCTACTTCAGCCCAACGCCGGGCGGCTCCGGCATCGCCGAGGGCGGCTTTGTCCTCCTCTTTGCCGCGACCGTCCCCGCAGGCACGGTCGGCATCGTCGCCGTCTGCTGGCGTCTCATCGCCGAATACCTCCCGTTCCTCATCGGATTCTACTACACCGTCACCGTTTTCGGACGCGAATTTTTGCGGCGGTATTAGTCAACAAAATAATACAAGATGGCATGAAAGCCCTTGCGCCCTTGAATGACAAGGGCTTTTATACCTGTCTGTTTGTTTTTATCTACGATTTGCCTACGGTTTTACTTGCCTACGATCCGTTCGAAGATGCGGGCAGTTTCCCGTTTCATTTCGTCTGCCGCCTGTGCCGCACGCAGGGTGCGCAGGTAGCTGAGGAGGGCGCTGTCGGCGTAGAAGGTGCGGGTGTTGCTTTCGGTTTTTGGTGTCTCGAAGTAGCTGGTGTAGAGGAGTTGCCGTTTTTCCAGTCGGTGTAGGCTTTGATGCCTGCTTGGTAGGCTTCTTCTGTGGCAAAGCTTCCTTTCTCTTTGATGCGGCGCGGGTTTTTGGTGGTTTCGAAGCCGTAGGAGTAGCTGCTTCCGCGCTTTCTGGTTCTGATTTTGCCGGACATAAATATACCTCCTTGATTTAGGAGGCGAATCATGGTAGTATGGATGTGTTGGGCATGATTCGTTTCATGTCTTCCGCTCTCTCTGTTGGTGCAGGGAGGGCGGTTTTTGTTTATGGAATTCAAACTTCGCATATCAAAAACACATCTCAAGCATTGAAAACCATAGGTTTGTGACTGAAAAAACACATCCGTCATGCACATTCTCGCAGCTTTTGTGAC
Organism: Selenomonas sp. oral taxon 126; assembly: GCF_001683335.1. Lineage (GTDB taxonomy): Bacteria > Bacillota > Negativicutes > Selenomonadales > Selenomonadaceae > Centipeda. The sequence goes on along the minus strand of NZ_CP016201.1, from coordinate 2,744,240 downwards.
AGCAGCGACGGCAGATCGGACAGGAAAAGCTCCAGCTGCTCCTGTATCTTCCCCTCATCACACATCGGATGTTCTTGTAGGCGTTTGCGGTGCAAAGGAGTCGGCCGACATGGTAACGGCTGAGAAAAGATTGCATTTTCTTGGAAAGCTGTTTCTCAGACTGGTTGGTTTGTGCTATACTGTTCATGGCATGAGCCTCCATTGGATGTTTTTCTTGGTAGTTAAATTATACCAAATGGATGTCGCTCATGCTATTTTATTGTGTAGAAAGAATGATTTTTCAAGGCTTGCAGCGGATTATTTTTCTGCGAAGTTTGAGATCTAAAATCCTTGCGAAGAAGTTGTCAACTTTATTTATACAACATCATTCATCGCCCGCACCTTGGCGCATTGCTCAGGTGTGAGGGCGAGCTTGCCGCGGTCGAGGGAGAGAAGCCCCTCTGCACGGAGGCGGTCAACGCTGCGGTTGACTGTCTTTAAACTCGTGCCGATGGCATCGGCAATGTCCTGTCGGCGCATGGGAAGCCGCACGGCGGCATCGCATGCGGGCAGTTTCTTTCGCAGGTAGGCGAAGAGGCACGATTGAACCGTCATGTATTTGATCTGACCGTATTCATCCGAAACAGGCCAAGATTTTCGCGCGATCATACAGGCGACGGCAAATGCTGCTCCGGCGTCGCGCTGGAGCCACGCACTGAACGCATCGATGCTGACGGCAAGCAGATCGCACACCGTCTCTGCCTCACACGTCGCGGCATAGTACAGCGTGCCTGCAAGAGCCTCGTACTCGCCGAGGAATGTAGGCGGGTCGGCGATGGCAAACACATACCGATCGCCGCTTGAGAACTCATTGATGATGCGCACGCGCCCCGCAAGGAGGATGTAAACCGTGTCGGCATGCGTCCCCTTGCAGCGGATGATCTCGTCGGGCTGGAATGTGAGGGGCCGCGCAACGCGCAGCAGGTGTGGCGGTATCTCGGGGAACGACGGTAACAGCATGGTGACTCTCCTCTCAGTGCAGTCTCTTTCTATTTTAGCGAAAAAAAGCGCGCTGAAAAGTCACATGTCCTTTTTTTTCGTTTGGCATATTTAGTATAATCAAAAAAGAAAGGGGAGTGCGGTATGAGTTCGGACAGCGTGCAGAGCAAACGCGTGGAAGTGATGGCAGGGCTGACATCATTCTTTGCCATCTCGTACATCATCATCGTCAACCCGCTGATTCTTGCAGACGGCGGAATCCCGGCGGAGCTGAGCGTGTTCGCGACGATATTCGCCTCGGCGGTCGGCTGTCTGCTGATGGCGCTCTGGGCGGATGAGCCGATCATCTTGACCCCCGGCATGGGGATCAATGCATTCTTCACATATACCGTCGTGACGAACATGGGGTTCCGTTGGCAGGAGGCACTTGCCATCTCTCTCATCTCGGCGCTCATCTTCTTCGCACTTGCGGTGACGCGCGCGGGCAGGGTTCTGGCAGATGCTGTGCCGAAATCACTGAAATACGCAGTGACAGCGGGCATCGGTTTGTTCCTCGTGGAGATTGGGTTGGAGAAGGCGGAGTTGATCCGCGCCGGCGAGAACTCGATCCTCGCGCTCGGCGATCTGCAAAATCCGTCTGCGCAGCTTGCACTCCTCGGTCTCGTGTTGAGTTTGCTGTTCTACCAGCAGCGGGTGAAGGGCGGTTTTTTCATCGCCATCCTCATTGTGACGGTCATCGCCAATGTGTTCGACCTCGTTCATGCGAATACGATTGAGATTGATATGACGCGGCTCGGCGAGTACGGCGCGCTGCTCTTTGTGGAGGACTTCTCCGCCGTGCTGACGATTTCGTTCTGGCTTGCGGTATTCTCGATGACGATGATCCTCGTCTTTGAGTCCATCGGATTGCTCGAAGGACTGCTGCCCGATACGGAGAAGTTCCGCAACGCGTTTCGCGCCTCGTCGCTGACAGCCGTGTTTTCCTCGGTGCTCGGGACGAGCCCGACGGTTGCTGCCGCGGAGAGTGCGGCGGGCATCGTAGAGGGAGGGCGGAGGGGACTGACGGCACTCGTCGGCGGCGCACTGTTCCTGCTCACGCTTGTATTCATCCCCCTGCTCGCCTACGTTCCGCAGGCGGCTGTTGCGCCGGTCATCATCATCACAGGGGCTCTGATGATGCAGCAGCTCGAAAACATCCACTTTCAGGATTTCTCAGAGTGGTTCCCTGCGTTCCTCATCATCGTGCTCATCCCGCTGACAAATAGCATCTCGACGGGGTTGGCGTTCGGTTTCGCCGCGCACCCGATGATGAAGGTGTTTACGGGGCGTCGGCGCGAGCTCGGCACGCTCTCCTACGTTCTTGGTGTACTGTTCCTCCTGCAGCTCATCTTTGAGGCGGTGCAGTGAGTATCGGGCATAGACCGCTATGTCGGTTTTCGATAAATTTTCTTCAACTGTTATGAAAGAGAGGTACACATCATGCCAACTCCACACATTGCAGCCGCAAAGGGCGAAATCGCCGAGCGCATTCTCCTGCCGGGTGACCCACTCCGCGCCAAGTACATCGCCGAGAACTTCCTCGAGGGTGCGAAAGAGTACACGAACGTTCGCAACATCCTCGGCTACACCGGCACGTATAAGGGGCATCCCATCTCCGTGCAGGGAACGGGCATGGGGATGCCGTCCATCTCCATCTACGTCAACGAGCTCATCCGCGAGTACGGCTGCAAGACGCTGATCCGCATCGGCAGCTGCGGTGCATGCCACAAGGACATCCACATCCGCGACGTCCTCATCGCGCAGGCGACGACGACCGACTCCTCCATGCCGCGCAACATCTTCGGCTCTGCGGTCAACTTTGCACCGGTTGCGAACTTTGATCTGCTGCGCTCTGCGTATCAGGCCGCCGTCGACAAAGGCATCGCCATGCGCGTCGGAAACGTGATGTCGCAGGATCGCTTCTACGATGACGAACTCGACATTCAAAAGCTCGCGAGCTACGGCGTTCTCGGTCTGGAGATGGAGGCAGCGGCACTCTACCTCATCGCGGCGAAGTTCGGCGTACGCGCCCTCGCACTCTTTACCGTCAGCGACCACCTCGTCAGCGACGAGCCGCCCTCCACGGCAGAGGAGCGTCAGACATCGTTCAGCGAGATGATCGAGATTGCACTGGAGGCGTCGATTGCCTAGGGAATCGCTGATAAAATGAAGTCCGCCAGATTAGTGCAGATTTTTTGTTCTGTCAAGAAGACAAACCCAACGCTGCAAGAGCTATGTGGAGGATTTGTCGACACAGACAGGGCGAAAAAGATGCGCTAAGATGGTGGTGCAGAATTTATCAGTGCTTCCCTAATTATAGGAGGAGATAGCAATGGCTGGTATCAAACGCGTATTCCTCATCGTCCTCGACAGCTTTGGCATCGGGTGTGCACCGGACGCAGCCGACTTTGGCGACGGGCGCTGCAACACGCTCGCGTCGCTGACGACATCGCCGGAACTGCACGCGCCGAACCTCACGAAGCTCGGTCTCTTTAACATCGACGGCATCGGCTGTGGTACGTCCGCAGACAGCCCCATCGGTGCTTTTGCACGGCTGCGGGAACTCTCGCGCGGCAAGGACACGACGATCGGACACTGGGAAATCGCAGGCATCGTCTCCGAGCAGCCCATGCCGACGTATCCGAACGGATTCCCGACGGAGATCCTCGAGCAGCTCTCGGCGGCATGCGACGGGAAGAAAATCCTCTGCAACAAGCCCTACTCCGGCACACAGGTCATCCACGACTACGGACGCGAGCAGGAGGAGACGGGCGGACTCATCGTCTACACGTCGGCGGACAGTGTACTGCAGATCGCGGCGAACGAGGCCGATGTCCCCGTCGAACGGCTCTATGACTACTGCCGTGCGGCGCGCAAGATCATGCAGGGCGAGCACGGCGTCGGGCGCATCATTGCACGGCCGTACGTCGGCAGCTATCCGAACTACGAGCGCACAGCACATCGTCACGACTTCTCCCTCGACCCGACGGGCGATACGATGATGGACGCGCTCGTACGGCAGGGGCATGAGGTCATCGCCGTCGGCAAGATCAGCGACATCTTCGCGGGGCGCGGCGTCACGCGCAGCACGGGTGTCAACGAGAGCAACGCCGACGGTATGGAAAAGACACTTCGCATCCAGCAGGAGGACTTCACGGGGCTGTGCTTCGTCAACCTCGTCGATTTTGACATGACGTATGGGCACAGGCGCGACATTGCAGGCTATGCACGCGCGACAACGGAGTTCGACGTGCAGCTCGGCACATTCATGGAGCATATGCGCGAGGACGATGTGCTGATGATTACGGCCGACCACGGCTGCGATCCCGATGCCCCCGGCACGGATCACACGCGTGAGTACGTGCCGCTCCTCGTCTACGGCGCACAGATCCGCAAAGGGGTCAACCTCGGGACATACCCGACATTCGCCATGATCGGCGCGACCGTGGCGGATATGTTTGGTGCAGAACTGACGACGAAGGGCGAGAGCCTGCTGCCGCGCATTCTTGCGCACTGAGGAGGATCGACCCATGCGCATGTATGACCTGATTACGAAGAAAAAGCACGGCGGCGCGCTCACTGCCGAGGAGCTGCGCTATATGGTCGAAGGCTATGTCGCGGGCGAGATTCCCGACTACCAGATGTCCGCCATGCTGATGGCAATCTGGTTCAGCGGCATGACGGCACAGGAGACGACGGAGCTGACGATTGCAATGGCGGACTCGGGCGACCGTGTCGACCTCTCGGCGATTGCCGGCAAAAAGGTGGACAAGCACTCCACCGGCGGTGTCGGCGACAAGACGACGCTCATCTGCGCTCCGATTGTCGCCGCCTGCGGTGGGCGCGTCGCAAAGATGAGCGGCCGCGGTCTCGGGCACACGGGCGGTACCGTGGACAAACTGGAGGCCATCCCCGGCTATGAGACGGCGATTTCGCGCGAGAAATTCTTCTCCATCGTGAACGAATGCGGCGTATCCGTCATCGGGCAGTCGGGCAACCTCGCGCCGGCGGACAAGAAACTCTACGCGCTGCGCGACGTGACGGCGACGGTGGACTCGATTCCGCTGATCGCGTCCTCGATCATGAGCAAGAAGCTCGCCGCCGGCTCGGATTGCATCCTGCTCGATGTCAAGACAGGCTCGGGCGCGTTTATGAAGACGCTCGACGATGCCATCGCGCTTGCACAGACGATGGTCGCCATCGGCGAGGGCGCAGGACGGCGCACCGTCGCGCTGATTACCGACATGGACACGCCGCTGGGGCTCGGCATTGGCAACAGCATCGAGGTTGCGGAGTCGATGGACGTGCTGCGCGGCAAGGGGCCGCATGACCTGACGGAGGTGTCGCTCCAACTCGCGGAGAACATGCTCTACCTCGTCGGCAAGGGCACGATTGAGGAGTGCCGCCGCATGGCGGAGCAGTCGATTGCCGACGGATCGGCGTTCGAGACCTTCTGTACGATGGTGCGACGGCAGGGCGGTGACGATGCCGTGCTGCGCGACGCGTCGAAGTTCGCGCAGGCGGCCGTACATGTGCAGATCCACGCGAACGCAGACGGCTACATCACGGCTATGGACGCGGAGAAAATCGGCGAGGCAAGCGTCGTGCTCGGTGCGGGACGCGAGACGAAGGACAGTCCGATTGATTTCGCCGCCGGTCTCATCCTGCACAAGAAGTATGGCGACGCAGTGAAGTCGGATGATGTCATCGCAACGCTCTACACGGACAGCACACAGCGCGGCGACAGCGCGGCGCAGCTCTACCGCGCGGCGATTACCATCGGCACAGAGAAGCCGCCCGTCCGTCCGCTCGTCTATGCCCGTGTGGAGAAAGACAAGGTCGTTCGGTACTAACGGAAGCACTGATAAATTCAGCACCGCCATCTTAGCGCATCTTTTTTGCCCGTACTTCGTCGGCAAATCCTCCACAGAGCCCCACTCTGCGTCCGGTTTGCCTTCTAGTTCGGACGAAAAAATCTGCGCCAATCTGACGGACTTCATTTTATCAGCGATTCCTAACAACTGCGATGGGGGGATTTCGTATGTTTTTCTTCGTCAACTTGCTCGGCCTTGTTGTATTCCTCGGAATCGGGGTGCTCGCATCGCGGAACCGCAAGGAGATCCAGTGGCGTTCGGTCGCCTCTCTTCTCGCGCTGAACCTCATGCTCGCGTGGTTTCTGACCTCGTTCGAGATCGGGCGTGAGATGATTACGGCTGCCGCAGGCGGATTCACGGAGCTGATCAACATCTCGTACGTCGGCATCGCGTTCGTGTTCCCTGACTGGGTCAACGTGCCGCAGATGAACTTCTTTGCTGCGGCATTGCTGCCGATTCTCTTCGTCGTGCCGCTCTTTGACATCCTCACGTATTTCGGCATTTTGCCGTTCGTCATTCGCTAGATTGGCAAGCTGCTCACATTTCTCACCCGCGCGCCGAAGTTCGAGTCATTCTTCGCCATCGAGATGATGTTTCTCGGCAACACGGAGGCACTCGCTGTGTCGAAACTCCAGCTCATGAAGATGAGCAAGGAACGCGTGCTGACCATCGGTCTCATGTCGATGAGCTGCGTGACGGCGTCACTCATCGCCGTCTATGTCAAGATGATGCCGGCGGAATATGTCGTCACGGCAATCCCGCTGAATGTCATCAACGCGCTGCTCGTCTCCTCGCTCCTCCATCCCGTAAAGGTTGCGCCGGAGGAGGACACGATTGCAACGATCCACGAAGGAGGCGGGCGCGAGCCGTTCTTCTCCTACCTTGCAGAGTCGATCATCGGTGCAGGCCGCCTCGTGCTCATCATCTGCGCGAATGTCATCGCCATCGTTGCCCTGCTCAAGTGCGTCGACCTCCTCCTCGGCATTCTGCACCCATCGCTCTCGCTTGAGCTCATCCTCGGCGTCATACTGTTCCCATTCGCGTGGCTGCTTGGTCTTGCGCCGGCAGAGGCATTCCAGATCGCTCAGTACATGGGGACGAAGTTCATCACGAACGAGTTTGTCGTCATGCTGCAGATCCAGGATGTCGTCCGTACGTGGCCCGCGCATATGCAGGCCGTGATGACCGTGTTCATTACGTCATTCGCCAACCTCGGGACAATCGGCATCATCCTCGGCTGCTTTAAGGGGCTCGTTGACAGCGAACGCAACACGATCGTCGCACGCAATGTGTCCTACATGATACTCTCCGGGTTGCTGGTCTCCCTGCTGTCTGCCGCAATCTGTGGTTTGTTTGTCTGGTAGGCGGAGCTTGTGCCACGGCAATCATAACCACCCGTTTGACAGGTGGTTTTCACACTTCTAGAAGAGAATAATACCGGCCAGCGTCTCAAGGCGCTGGCTTTCATTACGATTTACCGCGTCATGCACCCAGTACGTAAGGATAGCGGCGAGCGACTTTTCGTCACAGCGAAGCAGACGGGAGGCTCTGGCACGAGGAACGTCTTGCAGGAGCAGCATGGCGTAGCCTTCGAACAGCAGGGTAAAGCGACTGTTCTTGCGCTCAAACGGCGCATTGACCTGCACTGTGCCGCATTTGTCGCAGAGAACACGGGGACGCTTGCAGTGGACATAACAGGGATAAAACAGGCAGTCCGCATGACGCCGGATACGTTCCTTCGGCTCGTAGCCGTACCGTTTGGTCGGCGCACCGCAGACAGGACAGCACAACGCAGCCGTCTTGTCTAGGCCCACATGTATATGGATTGCCAGCTCTTCCTCGTTAAATTCTGCGCCTATTATACCATGGATCCTCTAGACGCTGTGATCCTGCGAGCATCTTGTCAAAATTCTCGACCATTTGTCATCACCCTGGACGATTATACCATTTCCACTACTTCGGGAGTAGAGCCGATATAAACCGCTGATCGGCACGGTATATGCGGGAATGGCGTTGACTCCTTGCCCAAGTTGAGGGATATATGGTGAGGGGTGATACAAATGAAGATTACACGCATAGAGCCGACCGTGGCGACCCTTACGCCCAAAAAGAAACTGGCGGCCTACGCCCGTGTTTCAATGGAATCCGACCGACTGAATCATTCGCTCTCGGCACAGGTCAGCTACTACAGCAATCTCATTCAGAACAATCCCGCGTGGATTTATGTCGGGGTGTACGCCGACAGCGGCATCTCCGGCGGCGACATCCGGCGCAGGACGGAATTCAAGCGTCTGGTCGAGGATTGTGATACCGGGAAGATCGACATCATTCTGTGCAAGAGTATTTCAAGATTTGCCAGAAATACGGTAGACCTCTTGGAAACGGTGCGACATCTGAAATCCCTCGGCATTGACGTTTGGTTCGAGAAGGAGAACATCGAGTCGCTATCGGCGGACGGGGAACTCATGCTTTGGAATCTTGGCGGGCTTTGCGGAAGAGGAGAGCCGCAGCCAGTCCGACAATGCCAAGTGGTCGATCCGGAAGAAATTTGAGCGTGGAGAGCAATGGCACACGGCAGCCTACGGCTATCGTTGGGACGGAAAATCTTTCGTTATCTGCGAGGAAGAGGCAAATGCCATACGGGTGATCTACGACAATTTCCTGAGGGACGTACCCCTTCGGCAGACCTCCCGCTGGCTTGCGGAACACGGCTACGCCTGCTCCATGTTCTTTATCTGCTATGTTTTGCAGAACATGGTCTATGTCGGAGATGTTCTCCTGCAGCGCTATATTACGGAAAATCCTCGAACGCACAGAATCATCGAGAACAAGGGACAGCTGCCGCGCTACTACATCACAGACAATCATCCTGCCATCATCGACACTGCCGTGTTCGAGATGGCACAGCGGGAGATGGAGCGGCGTACCCGGGAAGGTGGGAGATACAGCGGCGTGAGCATTTTCTCGGGGAAAATTCGGTGCGGCGAATGCGGCGGCTACTTCGGCTCTAAAGTCTGGCATTCCACGGACAAGTACAGACGCATGATTTACCGCTGCAACAACAAGTACAACGGGCAGAAATGCCAAACCCCTCATGTGACGGAGAAGGAAATCAAGGAAGCCTTTGTCACGGCATTTAATCGGTTGGTGACGGAGCGGGAGGAGATTGTCACGAACGCGCGGCTCGTGCGGCAGACACTCTGCGACACAACAGCACTTACGGAGGAAAGAGCCAAGTTGCAGCAGGAACTTACGGTGCTGGTGGAAATGACGGAGAAAACTGTCATGCAGAACGCCTGTATTGCCCAGAATCAGGAAGAGTATCAGCGGCATTACGAGGGGCTTGTGGCACGGTACGATGCCGCCAAGGCACGGCTTGACGAGGTGACGGAAGCCATCTCCGCCAAGGAGGCACAGTCCGAGCGATTGGCGGGATTTATCAAGCGGCTCAAAGTACAGACCGATCCTGTGGCAGAGTTCGACAGCCAGCTTTGGTCGAGTATGGTGGAGTGCGTTACTGTGGGCATGGATAAGGATATGACGGTGGTGTTTCGGGATGGGACGGAGGTGAGTGTGTAAGGATTTGGATCAATAGGGAGATTTTTGAAAATCTGAAAAACTTTAACATCGGGTAAGATTAATCTGCTTGAGGAGGAAATTGTTGCACGTTAATGTGCAAGTTGATAATGTATTTTACGAAAAACAATTCAGCTATTTGGCATGGACGAATTTTGTCTATGCCTTTTGCTATACTTATGGTAAATAAGAAAATGTCGCATATGAGGCGACCTATGGAGATATAGATTTTGCTAGAATAGGAACAGAAAGTTCATTAGGAGGTGCGTGTGATGAGCATTTTGAAGAATTTGCAGAGCGCGTTTCACGCGGTGCACCCGCCGTGTGCACGCTGTCCCTACCGTCTCGGTCTGGTCGTGTTCGTGCAGAGCCCGTGCCCCGCGTGCAGGGCGAACGGCTATCGCACGTTTGACGCATTGACCAACTCGCGGGGCGCTTTTCCCGGCATCTGGCGAGGCGGGATGTTCCGCGACGGGGCGGATGATGGGCGGATTTTCCGCAGGTAGGGGTTGCCATGTGGCTGATTAAATTTATCGTGGGGTCGTTAGTCAAATTTGCTGTTTTTATTGTACTGCTCGTGCTGCTTGTGCTCGTCGCCCCCAAAGTTCTGTACGGGATATCCATGGGCATAAAATCTCCGGGGGTGCTATTGCCGATATTGTACGATGTATTGTGCCACTAGACAGGAGCATTGATACCATGGATTGCATGGAGATTCGCGGACGTTGCGGTGTCGCGATTGCATACGCAAAGGTGATCGAGGAGGAGATGAGCGAGCAGATTCGTCGGATGTGTGACTACGCATTCACGTCGGGCGTGAGCATCCGCATCATGTCCGACGTGCACTGGAGCAAGTGCTACACAATCGGCACGACAATGACCGTGCGGGACAAGGTTGTCTCTCCTGTTGGTCGGCTCTATGACAGTCTCACGGACACACACTTGATGAGATTCGTCTGATCTATTACATGGATGTCGCCTATCTCGGCAGTGTTCCAGAGGAAATCACCGTCTTCATCGAGACTACGGACGTGACCAATACCCTTCGAAACGCTGTCTCACTCGGCGGCGATACCGATACCATTGCCTGCATCGCGGGTAGTATCGCCGAGGCATTCTACGGCTGCTCTGATGCACTGCGGGAGGTTTGTGAGAGCCACCTTCCCAATCGTATGATTGCTATCCTTCGTCACTTCAAAGGAGAGGTAGAGGAGAGGAGGAACCCTCGTAGGATATAGGAAAGTTTAGGGTTTTTGAAAGAGAGGTATTCCAATGAAAAAGCTGATGTTGATTTCCTCCATACTGATCCTTGCCCTGTGTACTGCCTGTTCCAGCAGTGTTGTAGACAGCATCGGGAAGGATGTGGAGGATACCATCGCGCATTCGCAAAGTGCCAACGATAAATATGTGCAGATGGTCAGGAACGGCTATCCGAGCAGTCATCCGTCTGTGAGCTATGAGCAGGCATTCACCACCTTTTTCGGCAGCCCGCAGTGGAAACATTTTAAGGCGGAGGACGGCAGGGAGGTTGTCGAGTTTACGGGAGATTGCACCTATCAGGATGCACCCGTGAAAGCTCGGATTCAATTCGTCGTCAATGAGCAGCAGGGAACGTTTGAGACGGCATATCTGGCGTTTAATGAAGTTCCTCAGAACAAGCTGATCTTGGCGGCACTGATTGAGAAAGCCTTTTCATCGGTTCAAAGTCCGCAGAGCGCGGCAGGGAACAATGGACAGCCGATCGCTTACAGTGAGGCGAAGGGGCTCTTTCAGTCATGGCTCGACGCACACACATTCCCCGTTGTCGTTGAAGTCGGTGGCAGCGACCAGAAACTCCACAAGGTTTCCGGCTCGGACAGAGAATACTATATGTTCCAGATTCGTGGCATGACCCGTCTCCATGATGTTCTGGTAGACCCGAATACGCGCGAGATGTTCATCTACGATACGGGCAAGCCCGAGCCGATCGAAGAATGGTATCAGAAGTTCGTCGTGCCACAGAATAAAAAGAAATAGACGGGCATATACAAACCATTGTGTGATCCTTGGAAAAGAGAACGCAATGGTTTGTATCATGTGAGAAAAATCTTGTATGATTAACACACCTTATGTTATAATTATCAGGAAATTAAAACGAGTGATAAATTACAGTATAGAGGATATCTATGCAGATGAGAAAAAGTTTTTGAGATATGCTTGATATAGACTTTATTTGTCCATACTCTTCAATATACTTACGAAAGCAGTGATAAGTTCAGCATCATCATCCAATCTGAGGTGCTGTTTTATTAGGAGAGAGCAACCATGTACAGAGGAGGAAATCATCATGGCAGAGGCAAAGGGACAGGCGGACAGTCGGAGGGGCTATCTCGAAGTGGATGGCAGCGGGGCGATGACGGAGCTGGTATTTCTGTTGGAGCTGAGCGGGCCGATGGTGGATCTTGAGTCCGATGTGATCGACGGATTCAACGATATGATCGCGCGGTTCAGGGAGGAGCGGTCGGATATCCTTGTTTGGCTCTGGAAAGAGATCGCCGGTTGCATTGACCATAAAGAGATCACCCATTGCAGCGACAGTAATACCCGCGTGCCGATCACCGAGGATTCCGTGCTCATCGAACAGGGCTGCTTTACGCGTCTCCTTACCCTTGCGGAACAGTATAGGCATGAACATCCCGAAGATTTCGTAGAGCCGGACGGCGAGCGCGGCAGAGGGGGGCTGTTCGATTCCATCGGCGCCAGCATTCACATGGCTCAGCTCGTGCACCAGAAGGATCGCCCCGAGGAGCGCCCCATGCGTACGATGTTCATCATCGTCACGGACAACATGGAGATCGAGACCGCGAGCCAGTACTACTGGACGCCTGACAGAGTGAGGGAGTTGGTACAGCAGCAGGAAGAGGGCTGGGCGTTCATCCTCCTCGGTGCGAACATCGATGCGGTGAAGGTCGCAGGAGACATCGGCATCCCCGCCGAGAATGCAGCCACGTTCGCCTGTGATGCGGCGGGTGTGCGCACGAACTTTGAGGCACTCAGTGCGATGATCTCCTCGTTTGCCAAAGGTGCGGGCATACCTCCGACATGGTCGGCACAGATTACCGAGCATCTCAAAAAAAGTAAGAGTAGTAGAAACTGAGCGGGGGAGGTGTTAAGGAATCAAGGAATATGTCCATGATCCCGCATTTTTGAGCATCTGGATAAGGCGTGGACGAATTGTGTCCATGCCTTTTGCTATACGGTATGTAAAAATATGTGAGAAACAAGTCGATTGATTAATATTTTCATGGTATAATTATTGAAAATTAAATTGATAATAAATTATAGAAGATATAATAAAAATTTCCTACATATACAGCGAAAATAACATCATCTTGCCCGTAATTTGTCCACGTCAATTGCTATGATGTAATTGCAGTGGATGGCATGAATGGGAGGAGAACGGTATGGGCTACATCGCAGGTATCTTTGTTATTGGACCGATAATCGGTGCGGTGATTTTGCTCCTCTATGGATTGGTGACGGATCCTATTGCGACTATTTTGTTTGTTGTTGTTGGCATCCCTGCAGCGTTGCTTATGGTCTTTCTCTTTTTTACGGGGCAATATTGGCTGTTTCATTTGTTCCATCGTCTTGGATATGTGGATGGAGATTGGGCTGGTCGCTGGGATTGGCATTTGAGGAAGAAATAGTGCGGATGAGGTGAGTCTGTGGAGATTGATTTTAAGGAGAACAAGGGCTTTCGTCTGCTGCAGCTGTACGAGCGGCTGAGTCGGGGTGAGGTCGTCCGCAAGGCAGAGCTGGCGCAGAAATTTGCCGTGACGGACAAGACCATCCAGCGCGACATCGAGGAGCTGCGTGCCTATCTCGCGGAGACGCGTACCGATGCGGGTGAGGCATCTATTGTCTATGACCGTGTGCAGGGCGGCTATCTGCTCTCGCACGCGGCGAGTGAGTGGCTGACGAATGAGGATGTGCTCGCCGTCTGCAAGATCCTTCTTGAGAGCCGTGCCTTCTGCAAAGAGGAGCTCGATGCCCTCCTAAAGAAGTTGTTGCGGCAGACTGCGCCGCAGGATCGCGCACAGGTCAGGAAGCTGATCCTCAGTGAGCAGCATTACTATGTCCCGCTACGCCACGGGAAGAAACTGCTCTCCGCGATCTGGGAACTCTCGCAGCACATGACAGCACAGCATACTATACGCATCTCCTACTGCCGTCAGGACGGCACGGAGCGTGTGCACGAGGTGAACCCCGTCGCCATCATGTTCTCAGAGTACTACTTCTACCTCATCGCCTATCTGGTGGACGGGCGCAAGGAGTTCCCGACCATCTTCCGCATCGACCGCATTGTACGGTTCGAGGCGACGGGCGCGACCTTCCGTGTGACGCATAGCGGGAAATTCAGCGACGGCGAGTTTCGTAAACGCATCCAGTTCATGTATGCGGGCGAACTCCGCCGTGTCACCTTCGATTACAGCGGCGCATCGGTCGAGGCCGTCCTCGATCGCCTCCCTACGGCGAGGGTTATTTCGGAGGAGAATGGCGTGTATCGAATTACCGCCGAGGTATATGGGAGCGGCATTGATATGTGGCTCAGGAGTCAGGGGGAGATGGTGAAGGTGGTAAACGTGTAGAGAGGAAGTGGTAATGTGAGCTATCGTATCGGTTCGTTTAACCTGAAAAATCTTGGACAGACGGCGATGGGGAAAGAGCATCCAAGAGATTTAGCCAAGATCGCCGAGATCATCCGAAAAGAGGATTTTGATGTTGTTGCATTGCAGGAAGTTTTAAGCGACGGAAAAGCACTTTCTTGGGAACAGGATAGTCTAAAACGGTCTATCCTATATGAACTGGGCACTAAAGAATGGGGATTTGCATGGGCGCATGCCGAATCGGAAAACGATCCCCGCTCAGAAGGGTATGCGTTTCTGTGGAAGAATAAGCGTCTTGGTTTACCAACAGCAAAATTGGACGACGGCACTGAACGGACATTTCATCCACGGATATGCCGTTTAAAGCGTGATCTAATGAAACGCAAGCCCTACTATGCACGATTCACTACTATCGAAAAGGGAGGGCCATACTTTGAGATACGACTGTTGTGCGTGCATACGCATTTCACGGACAAAAATCAGCGACGGCGAGAACTGGATAACCTCTTGAAGGAAGTATATCCACAGATCGAAGATCGCGTCTACTATGGGGGAGTACCTTCATATACAGTCATCTTGGGCGATTACAATGCTGAGCTTAGGAGACCTTTTAATACGTCAGGATTTTATGTAGCGGATATTGAGACTGCCGATCGGTGGGGCGGTAAAAGGATAAAGACTGTTCAGTATGAGAAGACTACACTGAAGAGAAAATTCAACAATGAGTCGAAGGATGTCGATGATTCTATTTATGAAGGTCGGGGATATGCGAATAATTATGATCATTTTTCCTATGACGTCGATAGGTTTTCGGGCGTTCGCATTTATGTAAGGAGAATTGATGCGGTTAGGAAATATTGCGGTGATGATTTTGAAACTTATTTCAAAACAGTGTCAGATCATGTTCCCATTGTTATGACAATGAACCTTAAATAATTGGCAGCAACTATTTTATAGGAGGACTCTATCATGAGCAACAGAGAATTAGTCCACGACGATAAGCAGGAGCATGTGTATACGGACGAAGAAAAACGCCGTGCCGCCTATGCTCTGAATATGTGCACGGTGTCCATATCGCAGATCATCGACTACGATGACCTCAACATATTGGAGCAGGAATATGATACGATTTTGAACAACCTCGACCTCGAGAAAATACCGAAGGATGAGGCTCTTCTCCGCATCCTGAGACAACTGCTCGATACGATCACCTATTTTAAGATTCAGGAAGGTGATCGAAAATTTATCGAACGGGAATACCAAGAGAAAATGCGGAACGCGCTCTGGGCAGCAGTTCCAAACTTTGGTGTGTTTGTTGCAGGAACAGATCCGTATACGATGGCATTTTCGTTGGCATCGCAGGTTGGTGTCGGCTATATGAATTATCGTCGCAACAAGAACGAGTATCTGCTTCAGCGCGAAAAAGAGGAATGGAAACTTCAGCGTGCGGCGATGGAGCAGTTCAATGCATTGCGGCGGGAGCTTTTTGATACGGCGTGGAGACTCGCTGACACCTATGGTTTCCAAGATGAGTACCGTTTGACGGAGCGGCAAATCAATCAGTATAACAAAATATTGATGGATACGGATGATATAAGAAAATACGAGCGTCTGGACTCTATAAAAGAGAAATTTGTCGCCTATCCGCCCTTCTGGTATTTCTTTGGAAATGCAGCAAACTACATCGCAGAGAATAAAGATCTCGACATCACTGAAGAACTTCGCCTTGATTACAGAAAAAAGGCAGTGGAGCATTTCGAGAAGTATCGGGAATTTGAGCATATTCGTGTCCTGAGAGAGGATGCGATTGCGGCGTCGTGTCTGTTGGAACATGTGGATATTCTTCTCGGAACGGGAAATTATGAGCCATATCGTGATAAAATTCTCGATATGCTCCGAGAAGCGATTCGCATATCGGGCGGTTCAAATGAGGTTCTCGAACTCTGCGCAATCACGTATTTGCGAATGGGGGAAGAGGCTGAGGCGGCAAAGATTCTTCGGATCTTGGTGAATGAGGATTACAATAAGGTTCTCAATGGGCAGCTTTTGAGCGGTCTGTACGCACGCATGCGTGATTGCAAAGGCTATGAAGTCCTCCTCCAACGTGTTGACCCACAGTATCTCTATCCGATGCCTACGGGCGATCAATTTGAGTCTGATGCAGAGGCCGATTTTTTGAATCGGCAAAGATTGCTGTTAAAGAAAAAATACCAACGTGTTCTGGCTGATTTGGTGCGTAAATATTCTGTTCGCTGGAATAAGCTGACATCTGTTTTTGACGAGGAACGTATATACCCAGAGAAGTTCTTTTGGGATACGGCACAGTCAGAGGTGCAGCGCTGTATTACTGTTTCCCGCTTGTTTGAAGAGAGACGGGGAAAGGGGCGACGGTATACCGAGCGTATGCACCAAGTAGAACTTTATCTTGGTATGCTGGATAATCTGAATGACCTCTTCCGTGCCGCGCTTGATATTGATGAATGTTTGCGTGAGTCTTCACAGATTGACCAAGTGGTTCATCAGGTCGAGGAGAATCTTGATTCGGTTAGTGGTGTTATTGATGATGCGCAGGAGGCAATGCATAATGGGGGCTTTGACCAAAAGGCGTATATTTCGCTTCAGAGGGTCAATTTTTCTGCCATTGTAAAGCCTGCGATTATTAAGATGTATCGAAGAATCGCCAAGGGAATTGATGGGGATGATATGGCTGTTATTACGGTGAGAGAGGCAAAGTTGAATCGTTTCTGCAAAGAACAGGAGCTTGAACTTCCAGAAATCGCAGTCGATCCGGGATGTGCTGTTGCTGTTGTTCTTCGGAGGGAACATGAGCTGTTTGCACCTGAGTTGTTCGGTGACAGCGCGGTACTGGCTCAGAAGAGGAGAAGGGCGGAAAAGAAACTGATCGACGATATGAGAAAAGAGATGAATGAGAATGTCGTTCAGCCTAATGGTCAGAAGTATGTTTTTTATAAAGGGGATGAATCGTTTCGGCGCTACCTCTACAAACATATGAAGGCAGAACCACTGGTAGCACGCCATACCTACATGATTATTGATAGTGGAGAAAAAGCTCTTTTCTTTACCGGTGCAGGGATTCTTATTGATGGGCAACGCACCAAATGTACAAAATATCATGAAGTAAAATTGACGCGCGGAAAGAATGGTGACGATGGGATCGTTCTTCATGAGATTACTTTTGGAGAGCTGTCCTACAAATCGACGTATCGTGGTAAATTCTTGGATATGGGGGCACTGTATAGATTCATTCGAGGATTGTCGGATTGTTTTGGAGAACAGGAGGGATGAGGCGTTTGCCACTTCTTGTATATATGGCTGTTTTTCATATGTATTTAACAATGATAGGAGATGATTTATGTGAATGCACTTAAATTAGTATTGCCATGGGAAGTTTACATTGCATATAAAGGTTATCAGTGGGTACAGAAAAAGAAACGAATCCCTAGCGAAGATGAGTTCAAGGAAGCGTTCTCGAAAGATGCGGATACTTCGGAGGCTGTTACTGCATCTTCCAATATGAAATCCATATACAGTGATGTATGTGATACAGATGGGCGTATCACCTTTACTGAAGTTTGAAAAATAAGTCAGAGCAAATAGGTGATTTTTCTAGTGGGTAGACACTTTCTGTCCTCCTTCCTCCCTATACTATAATCATCAGGGGCGAATGCCCACGGAGATGGTATAGAGACGAAGGAGGATTTGTCATGAAAAAGGGATTGACGGAGCTGGTGTTTATCGTCGATCGGAGCGGGTCGATGGCGGGGCTCGAAAAGGATACGATCGGCGGGTTCAACTCCATGCTGAAGGAGCAGGCGGAGCTTGCGGGCGAGGCGCGTGTGACGACGGTGCTGTTCGACAATCAGTATCGCCTGCTGCATGACCGCATCGACATCCGTGCGGTTGCGCCGCTGACGGAAAAGGATTATCGTGTGGGCGGCGGCACGGCTCTCCTCGATGCGATCGGGCGCATGATGGAGAAGATCCGTGCGGTGCAGAAGCAGACGGCGGAGGACTACCGTGCGGAGAAGGTGCTCTTTGTCATCATCACGGACGGGGAGGA